>NZ_JAMXXZ010000001.1:0-267384 GCF_024129285.1 Acinetobacter sp. S4397-1 | reverse complement strand
TCGGTAAGAAGAGTGCGTGCCATTGAAAATGTAGAAATAAAAATAACTCAAAGGAGGATTTTAAGTATTTAAAACCAATTCTTCAAATGAGAACACGCCCTAATCATTGTATTCAACTGAACCCAACTCCAAGAGCCGTTTGCAGTCGACCTCATCAAAGCTAAAGAAAAATAAGATTTTTATGTTTAATGCTTGCTCGTGTTGCCATTTCAGGAAATACTGCGCTGCAAGACTCATCGCCTTGTACTTTGCCTGATTTAAGACTCAAACTTATGAAACCTATCCTGTGTGTAATGCTATTCACTGCCCCTTTTGCCACGGCTTATAGCGCAACAATAAAAAACGTCAATCAATTACCCACACAATCCATTGATGTACAGCCTGCTCACCTGACCACACGTATTGAATGGAGCAAGTTTCCTCAACCTATTTATAATAATGATGAACTCAAAGGCCAGGATCGCTCTGCCATCGTCCGCATCTATGTCAATGAGCAGGGACAAATAGAACAGGCCTCGATCCAGGAAAGCACCGGTTTTACCCAGCTTGATCAACGCCTGCTTCAGGCTGTAAAAGTAGCCAAAGCCAACCCACATATTGAAAATAAAACCACCCTGCCGCTGATTGGCTATCAGGTATTTAGCCTCAAACTAAAAGATGAGACTCAGACTGACTGTGAATATAGCTTTAACTCTAGTCATTGGCAGGCACAACAGCAAGGGCAGAAAACCCCTTTTCAATATCTGAGGCAGCCTCAGCTTGATCTTCATCCCGAGCAGCTGCATGGGCATGACCGCAAAGTTAAATTTAAAATGAAGCTCAATCGCGACGGTCAGGTCAAAAGCATTAAGATCAGACAAGGTTCGGGACGTTATGAAGTCGACCAGCAAGTGATCGCTGCCCTAAAAGGCACTGAAATCCGTAGTAAACGCCTTGCCAGCACCTTATGGCTGTATAAACCGTCCAGCCTTAAAGATGAAATTGAATTTAAACTCGATGAATGTCATTAAAAAAGAGGCGAACGCCTCTTTTTTTACCACATACTAAAAGCCCAATAGAGAAATAGATAACGTCCGGTCTTGGCCAGGCTGACCATCCATAAAAAACGGCCAAAATTTTCCTTAAGCAAACCTGCGATCAGGGTAATCGGATCACCAATAATGGGCACCCAGCTAAAAAGTAGCGACCAATAACCATATTTCTGGTAAGTGCGTTGCGCTTTCAGCATCTGCTGCTCTGAAACAGGAAACCACTTTTTATGTTTATACTGTTCTACCCGCATACCTAAATACCAGTTCACACAAGAACCCAGAATATTTCCAAGGCTCGCCACCAGTATCAATAAGGCTGCATGATGATGTTCCTGCCAGAGCAAGCTCAATAAGACCGCTTCAGATTGCAACGGTAATAGAGTTGCCGCCCCGAATGCGGAAAGAAAGAGTAAAAGGAGCGACATGCCAAACTTAAGGTTTTAAGCCCAGTTTCTTTTTCGCCTTTAAAAACTCCCAGTTTGCCCACAATACAGCGGCCACAATGATCGCCATACGCGCCCAGCCATATCTGTCCGTGATCGGATCAATCGTTGCAGCCAAAATCTGCTGATCTTTGGTATTTAAGAGCGTAATAATATGATCAACATGGAAAATTTCAGCAATATATAGCAACAGACAAGCCGCCACCCCAAAAATAATACTCCAATAAATTCGCGTATTACTTTCAATAATCTTGGTTAAATTCAGAAAAAAATCTTGCATACATCTATCCAATAAAAACCACCGGAAAGGTGGTTTTATGTTTAAGAACTCTAGTTTAGCATAAACCTGCTTCATGCATGGCATCGCCTAAACCTGGATTGCCAAGGCCTTTGCTACCGCAGGACGGGCTTTGATACGTGCAATATATTTTTCGACTTCAGGATAATCGGCCAGATCAATCTGCTGCCATTCATGCCGCAATAACCACGGAAAAATCGCTATATCGGCAATCGAATATTCACCTGCAACATAGTCCTGTCCCAGCAACTGTGTATTCAATACCCCATATAAACGTTTGGATTCATTCACATAACGCTCAGTTGCATAGGCAATTCGCTCAGGTGCAAAACGGCTAAAATGATGATTCTGGCCCAGCATTGGCCCCAGCCCACCCATTTGCCACATCAGCCATTGCTCGACCTGTACCCGTTTTAGCTCATCGTGTGGATAAAATAGCCCGGTTTTACGTCCTAAATACTGTAAAATTGCCCCCGATTCAAAAATTGAAACTGCCTGATGACGGGGACCATCCTGATCCACAATCGCGGGGATTTTATTATTAGGAGAAATCGCCAGAAAATCGGATTGAAACTGGTCATTTTCTAAAATATTAACCGGAATAAGCTGATATTTCAGGCCCATCTCTTCCAGGGCAATAGTAATTTTATGACCATTCGGGGTTGGCCAATAATATAGATCGATCATTCGATTTTATACTCCGTCTACCTGAAGAGCGACTTGTTTGAACAACGCAATAGAGCCATGAAAAAATAGCAAGCCATCACGCTATAAATTATTTTCACTTTAACTTCAGTGTTTTATTATAAATTTATAAAAAAATAAGTGAAAAAATCTTGAAATTTTCCCGCTAAATCACATATTGAATATGCGTAAGGATAAAAGTTTTCTTTCGCTCTGTCGATGATAATCATGACAGATTTGAATTCTTGTTATTAAAACTTTGCTGACCTCAGGAGGTTCTAATTATGAGTAACTTAAATCTTCATCCATTGTTCCGTCGTAGCATTGGCTTTGATCGTTTAAACGATTTTATTGACTACGCGATGCAAAGCGACGCACCCAACTATCCACCTTACAACATTGAAAAACATGGTGAAAATCATTACCGCATTGTAGTGGCGACTGCTGGCTTCAATCAGAACGAACTGGATATTTCAATTGAAAATCGTTTATTAACCATCTCCGGCAAGCCCGAAGCAGTACAAACAGAAAGTACTGAATACCTGCATAAAGGTATTGCCCGTCGCGCCTTTAGGCTGTCATTGCGTTTAGATGAGCATATTGAAGTACAACAAGCCGATTATGAAAATGGTCTGTTGGTGATTGATCTGCAACGTATCATTCCAGAAGAAAAGTTGCCACGACAAATCCCGATCGGCAAAAAGTTACTGCTAGAAAATTCAGAAGATGGGACCGAAAAAACAGTGAATGCGGAATAATGTTTTTATGCAAAGAAAGACTCCAACTGGAGTCTTTCTTTTTTATACATAACAGTCTAGTGGATTCAAAATATGCATAATAAAAAATAGATGAAACCTCAATCTTTCATAAAACAATATCCGGTTGATATTTTGAAATATATGAGCTTATTTTTTTATTCTCTTTCCTGTCTTGGCCACTTTAGTTATTTTCTAGATCGGGCGGAGCAACAATAGGACTTATGCGGAAATCTGACAGCTATTCATTGCGTTTGAGAGACATAAATTCAGCCTCATGTATTTACTCAACTTTTCTAAACAGTACCGGCATTCGATTGTTCAAATGTTTCAAGACCAGTGGAACTTAAAACCCCCATCAAGACTCATAAAACCAACATAAAAAAGCCCTGCAATTGCAGGGCTTTTTAGACTCAATGAGTGCTTACTTTTTCTTTTTAGGACCAAGCAGCATACCCATTTGACGGCCTTCCATTTTTGGTGCTTGTTCGACTGTACCGTATTCAGCTACATCTGTTTCAATTTTTTGCAATTGAGCCAGACCTAACTGCTGGTGAGCCATTTCACGACCACGGAAACGCAAGGTAATTTTCACTTTGTTGCCATCTTCAAGGAACTTGATGATTGCGCGTAATTTTACGTTGTAATCACCAACATCAGTACCCGGGCGCAGTTTGATTTCTTTCACCTGGACTTGATGCTGTTTTTTCTTCGCTTCTTTCTGCTTTTGCTTTAAATCAAACAAATGCTTGTTGAAGTCCATGATTTTACAAACAGGTGGCTCGGCATTCGCTACGATCTCCACAAGATCAAGCTCAACGCTTTCTGCTGCGCGCAGGGCTTCAGCTAAGCTTACAATCCCTTTTTGCTCACCATTTTCGTCTACAAGACGGACTTCTTTTGCACGAATTTCATCATTCAAGGCAGGACGGTTTGATTTGTTACCACCCTGTTGATTACGGTCAGGCTGTTTAATCGCTGTTACTCCACAATGTACCGGCCGCGTTCGGCTACGGCTGCTTTTACTAGGTCAACGAAAGTATCGATTGACATAGTACCCAAATTTTTCCCTGAGCGGGTACGAACATTTACTGTACCTTCCTCAACTTCACGGTCCCCAAGTACCAGTAAGTATGGAATACGCTCTAAAGTACGTTCACGAATCTTAAAGCCGATTTTCTCATTTCTCAAGTCAGAAATTGCTCGAATTCCGTTTTCTTTAAGTTTCGCGACGACTGACTCACAAGCTTCAGCTTGAGAATCGGTAATATTCATTACACATGCTTGCACAGGTGACAACCAAGGTGGCATCAAACCTGCATAGTGTTCAATGAGTATACCAATAAAACGCTCAAAACTGCCAAGTATTGCACGATGTAACATTACTGGCTGATCTCGGTCATTATCTTCAGTGACATAAGAGGCGTCAAGGCGCTCTGGCAAGTTAAAGTCACACTGGATCGTACCACATTGCCATACACGACCTAAGCAGTCTTTCAAGGAGAATTCGATCTTCGGACCATAGAATGCCCCTTCACCTGGCTGAAGCTCCCATTCCAGTCCAGCAGCATCTAACGCATCTGCCAGAGATTTTTCGGCCAGATCCCAAAGTGCATCCTCACCCACACGTTTTTCAGGACGCGTGGACAGCTTCATCTGTACGTCTTCAAAACCAAAGTCTTTGTATACATCCAGTGTCAATTTAATAAAGTCTGCAACTTCTGTGCCGATTTGCTCTTTGGTACAGAAAATGTGTGCATCATCCTGAGTAAAACCACGAACACGCATAATGCCGTGTAAAGAACCTGATGGCTCGTTACGATGACATGAACCAAACTCTGCCAGACGGATTGGAAGATCACGGTAAGATTTCAGCCCCTGGTTGAATACCTGTACGTGACAAGGACAGTTCATCGGCTTTACAGCATAGTTACGGTTTTCAGAATGCGTGGTAAACATGTTTTCCGCATAGTTGGCCGCATGCCCCGATTTTTCCCACAACGTAAAGTCGACCACTTGCGGAGTACGGATTTCTTCATAACCGTTGTCTTGCTGCACTTTACGCATATACTGTTCAAGCACTTGGTAAATGGTCCAGCCATTTGGATGCCAGAATACCATGCCCGGTGCTTCTTCCTGCATATGGAACAGGTTCAGTGCCTTACCGATTTTACGATGATCACGCTTTTCAGCTTCTTCAATACGCTTGATATAGGCAGCCAGCTGTTTCTTGTCAGCCCATGCGGTACCATAAATCCGTTGCAACTGTTCGTTTTTGGCATCACCGCGCCAGTAAGCGCCTGAAATTTTGGTCAGCTTGAAAGATTTTAAGAATTTGGTATTGGGAACGTGCGGACCGCGACACATGTCCAGATAATCTTGATGATAATACAAGCCCATCTGGGTTTCTTCTGGCATGTCTGCAATCAGGCGCAGCTTATACTCTTCGCCACGTGCAGTGAATTCTGCAATCACTTCATCACGCGGTGTCATTTTTTTCACGACATCATAGTCCTGATCGATGAGCTTTTTCATACGCTCTTCAATCGCGGCCATATCATCCAGTGTAAACGGACGTGGCATCCAGATGTCATAGTAGAAGCCTTCTTCAATGACCGGCCCAATTACCATCTTCGCTTCCGGGAACAATTGCTTCACTGCATGTCCCACCAAGTGCGCACAAGAGTGGCGGATAATCTCGACACCTTCTTCATCTTTAGGTGTAATGATTTGCAGGGTGGCATCTTCAGTGATCAGATCACACGCATCGACCAGACGGTCATTCACACGACCTGCAACCGTGTTTTTCGCAAGCCCAGGACCGATGCTTTGAGCAACGTCCATCACGGATACGGCTTGATCAAACTGTTTTTGATCGCCATTGGGCAAAGTGATAATTGGCATAGAAAATCCTTAAGGAGTGATGCCCCGTACCATGGAGCATGTCACCGCGAGATTATGATCGAGGCAAAGCCTCAAAAGATAAAAACGGTGGATAAATAAAAAATCATTTGGAATTTTACACGGCTTGGCCACATGATTAAACCTTTTCCCCAATAAAAATAAGATTTAGGGCGAAAATCGCTCCAGCATAGTAAAGACTCCGGCTGATTTTTTTGCTTCAGGATTTTCTTATTCCCGACAAGTTTCCCATGCAGTCAATCGTCCTTCATGATAGGCATACAGTCGGGCAAACTGCGGAATCACCGCTTCACTTTGCAGGGGCCTTAAAAACACATAATCATCGGTGCTTACTGCACAGTGTTTGGGAATCTGGACCATTTCCTGATTGCTGCTACGTCCATACAGGGCATGTGGCTGGCTTTTTTCCGGATAAATATAATCTGCCTGCCAGTAGCCGCCATAAATAAAGGCGGCTTTATATCTATGTGGCAGACGATTCAGCACTTCCAAACCTGGAATCTGACTATAAGGCAATATCTTTAAAATGGGCGCTGCAATCCATAAGGCACAGTGAAAAGCAGACAGAAGGTCCAGCTCGAAATCACGCGGCTTGAGCAGCACCGAACCAAAGGCCAGATCATTACAGACGCTCTGCTGGCAATGCTGCATAAAAGTCGGACTGCCGCCACCGTTAAAGCACAGATCTGCCTGCCACAGCTCAGGAAACTGCTGTTGAAGAATAGTTTTATAGCGTTGATAAGTCTGCTGTGATTGTTGATAACTTTTTTCCGGGCTTTTCAGCACTTTTGGCAGCTTTGCAACATGGGCATCATAGCCCATCAGACCGGAAAGCTGGAGAAAGTTGGGATGTTGCCGAATCAGCTCAAGTAAGGCGCTAAACTGCTCCGGATGACTGACACCACCCCGATGCAGGCCGACATCAATTTCAAGGTTGATGTTAAGACACAACTTGAACTGCTGTGCCAGTTGCAGATATTGTTGCAGCCGCTCCAGATCATCCACCAGCCATTGAATATGTGTCGGTGGATACGACACATTTAGATCTGAACGGTTTTGATAAAACTGCTGGACTGCCTGAACAGGCATCGGTTTACCCAGCAAAATGTCGGCCTGCTTGAATCTGCTCAGTAGGTCTGACAGATGCGGTAGATGAAAAACCATAAAACGCTCAGTCTTTAGCTTTTCACTGGCCACTTGCAGTAACTGCATACAGGCCAAAGATTTCACCACCAGACGTGGCTTGAGTTGAGCAGTAGCCAATTTGGACTGCACCATCTCCAGATTGGCGTGATAACGGGCCAAATCCAGAATCAGTTGTGGTGTACCCGTGCCCTGTTGCTTCAGGTCCTGAGTCAACTGCTGAAAATAAACAGCTTGCATCCTGCCTCTCCTACTCCGTCAAAAACAATTGTTTTAAATAAGGGTTTAGCCACTTTTGCTGCGGGTCAAGTTGCTGGCGCAAGGTCATAAACTCATCCCACTTCGGATAAAGTTCACGCAGGCCAGTCGCAGTCATGGAGTGCAATTTGCCCCAATGAGGACGTCCCTGATATTTCTGTAAAATCGGCTCAACCAGAGCAAAAACAGCCTGATAATCCTGTTTATAAAACTGGTGAATCGAGATAGAAACTGAGTCACGCTGATAAAACGGACTTAACCAGATGTCATCGCCTTTGACATAACGGAACTCGATCGGAAAAAATATCGGGGCGCGCTGCTGTTTTAAGGTCTGTAAAACTTCTTCCAGACATTGCAGGCCTAAATCAGCCGGCAGTTGGTACTCCATCTCATTAAATTTGGTATTGCGCGCTGTGGGGAAAATCCGGCTGGACCAGTCCACATAACAACTGGGTTTGACAAAAACACCGAGTAATTTTTGTAGATAAGAATTAGAGGCAGGAATAATTCGGGTCAACTCCGAACATACAGTCAGTAAATCATCTTCAGAAGGCCAGCCGTTCTCTCTGGGTTGAATAGCGTCATCGGTTTCATCCAATGTTTTCAGCACCACCACGTCGGAATGGATAAAAGCCCAGAATTCAATATGCCGATGCTGATTTTTCCAGTGTTCAAGCTGGGTAAAGACTTCTTTTAATCTACATAGCCGGATCTGTTCTTTTAACTTATAACAGGGGCGGTTTTGCAGGGTAATTTTGGTTAGTACACCCAAACTGCCGAGTGCTACCCGTCCTACCTGAAAAATATCGCTATTTTGCTGTTGATTACATTGTAGCAACTCACCGTCCGCGGTCAGTAGTTCAAAACCCTGAACAAAAGCGGCAAGGCAAGGTAAATCGACTCCTGTGCCATGGGTCGCGGTAGAGATCGCACCTGCCAGACTTTGCTGGTCTATATCGCCCTGATTGATCAAGGCCTGATTGAAGGGCGTTAAATCCTTGCCCAATTCATAGAGTCGTGTGCCGGCCTGCACGGTGGCCCGGGTGTTTGCTTTATCCCAGGCCACAACGCCTCTTAAATGATCCAGATTCACTAAAATATTATCTGTGGTGGCGAGCGCACTAAAGGAATGTCCCGCACCGACAGTACGAATCTGCGCCGAAGATTTCACAATATCCTGTAAATGCTGGAGATGCTGAACCTGAATAATTTCCGGTCGTGCCTGCTGGCTGCCTGACCAGTTTTGCCACCTTCCCTCCGCCTGTCTTATTTTCATTATTCTTCCTTGACCATGAGGATTTATTTTCAATTAGAACAAAATACCCCAAAAAGCAAACATAGGAACCCGATAGTTCAAAAAAATTAAACTAAAAAATAATTATTATTAAATTCAATATTTTAAAAACAACGAACAAAAACTCGACTAAAGCATAACTGTCAGAGATACTGAAAAATGACTATTGTTAAAGGATGTAATAATAAAATTCATGGAGTAGAACAATGGTCAGCGCTTATGACGAATTACCACGCACACCGGCCAATTTTGTTGCGTTGTCTCCTTTGCGTTATCTGGAGCGTGCCGCCTATATTTATCCGACTCAGAATGCCATCATTCATGGCAAGCGTGAAATTAGCTGGCGTGAAACTTATCAGCGCTGCCGCCAGTTTGCCCATCAATTACAAAAGCTCGGCATTGGCAAAAATGATACCGTTTCGGTCCTGTTACCGAACATTCCAGCCATGATTGAAGCACACTTTGCTGTGCCGATGGCGGGTGCAGTACTGAATACGCTCAATACACGCCTCGATGCCAAAACTCTGGCCTTTATGCTGGAACATGCAGAAACCAAGGTGCTGCTGGTCGACCCAGAGTTTTCTGCTGTGGCCAAAGAAGCCCTGGACATGGTGCCTCAAGAAATTTTCGTTATTGATGTAGAAGATGAAAATTATGAAGAGTGCTTTACTACGCCGATTGGACAGATTGAGTACGAAGACTGGCTGGCTGAAGGAGATGCCAGTTTTGAGTGGCATTTACCGCAGGATGAATGGGATGCCATCAGTCTGAATTATACATCCGGCACTACCGGCAATCCTAAAGGTGTGGTCTATCACCATCGTGGTGCGTATATCAATGCGGCCAGCAATATCATTGCCTGTGGCATGACGCCACGCGCCACCTACTTATGGACTTTGCCTTTATTTCACTGTAATGGCTGGTGCTTTGCGTGGACCATGGCAGCAAACGGCGGAACCAATATCTGTCTGCGTAAAGTCGATCCGGAACTGATCTTTAAACTGATCGAGCAACACAACGTGGACTACTTCTGTGCTGCGCCAATTGTCCTGTCTATGCTGATCAATACGCCTGAAGATAAAAAGGTAAACATTGAGCATCGTGTTGAAGTAATGGTGGCAGGTGCTGCACCACCTGCGGCAATTATTGAAGGTATGCGTAATATTGGGATTAATGTGACGCATGTGTATGGCCTGACTGAAACCTACGGTCCATCAGCGTTATGTGCTTCGCAAGCGGGCTGGTCAGAACTGTCCCTTCAGGAACAGGCACAACTGCACTCCCGTCAAGGGGTGCCTTATCCGCTACAAGACGGCATGAAAGTGCTGGACCCGGAAACCATGCAACCCGTGCCGAATGATGGCCAGACCATGGGTGAAATTATGTTCCGGGGCAATATTGTGATGAAAGGCTATTTAAAAAATCCGGAAGCAACCGCAGAAGCTTTTGCGGGTGGCTGGTTCCATACCGGTGACTTGGCTGTGTGCCAGCCGGACGGCTATGCCAAAATCACGGACCGTTCAAAAGACGTGATTATTTCCGGTGGTGAGAATATATCTTCCCTAGAAGTGGAGGAAGTTTTATATCAACATCCGGCGGTACTAACCGCAGCAGTCGTTGCCAAACCTGACCCTCGCTGGCAGGAAGTCCCATGTGCCTTTATTGAACTAAAACAGGGCAGTCAGGTTACAGAAGAAGAAATTATCAATTTCTGTCGTGAGCATTTGGCACGTTTTAAAGTGCCAAAAGATGTGGTCATTACCGAGATTCCAAAAACCTCCACTGGTAAATTACAGAAGTTTGTCCTGCGTGAATGGGCCAAAGAACGTTCACAAGGTGAATTCTCTTAATTCATTGCGATAGTCCAAAACTGCCTCAAGCCTGAATTTTTCTGTTGCAATATAAAAAGGAGAATTTCAGGCGTGGGGCTTTTTTATGCTTAAAATAAAGTCATCAGATTACCTAGCTCAGCTCTGAAGTATTGATCCGGTAATCGTCGGCTTATTCAACACAGCAGCCCGATAAAGTCGGGTCTGTTCAGCCCCCTTGGATTGTGTTTTGTCGCATTCAGGAGATAAACAATGTGCGCCAATTTTCGTCCCATTAGCAGAGAGCAGGCTCAACTCCTGAAGCTGCCCGATCCGCCTGAGTTTGACTTTAAGCCAGATATTTATCCGCTGAATGACTGTCCGCTTGTCCTTGCTGGCCCCCAAGGGCTTGAATGGCGTTCGGTCAAATTTGGCATGATTCCGAAATGGGCCAGAACGTTCAAAATTGGCAGAATGACCTACAACGCCCGAACTGAAACTATCGATGAAAAACCGAGTTTCAAAAACGCATGGTATCACAACCAGTTTGCCCTGATTCCGGTGCAGATTATTTATGAACCCAAATATGTAGATGGCAAGGCCCAGCGCTGGGGCATCTATCGCAAAGATGGCCTCCCCTTTACCATCGCTGCCCTCTATGAAAATACCACTTTAGAGGGGGAGCAGGTTCGCTCCATGTCTATGCTGACTATCAATGCTGATCAGCATCCACTTATGAAAAACTTCCACAAACCCGGAGCTGAAAAGCGCTCGATTATTGTGATTCCGGAGCAACTACGCGAAGACTGGTTATATGGTAATTTTGAAGATGCAGCGCAATTTTTTATCCATATGAATCCTGCGGAGTTTACTGCTTCTTTTATGCCGCGCAAGACTTAAGCACTGAACGGCTAGAAGATTTATTCGCTACAGGCAGGATGATTCTGCTTGGTGCCTTTTCTTAAAGAAGGTTGTTTACTCGCTTAAAGCGGTCAAGATGTAGGAAAAATTTCCTATACAATCAAAAGCTTGTACTTAAAAACACAATTTTCAGGCAATAAAAAACCCAAGACTGAATATGCTTGGGTTTTTTGAATTTTGGTCCCGAGGGTCGGACTCGAACCGACACGTCATCTCTGACAGCGGATTTTGAGTCCGCCGCGTCTACCAATTTCACCACCTCGGGAGTGGATGTCGGCTATATTACTCCGATTCGAAAACTTGTCAACGCAGAAAAAAACACATTTGCTTAATTTTAAAACAATTGGCATTTTTTTGTTTTATAATCGGGCAATTCCCGCCACAAAAAAGAAAAAAGTTTATACTAGCCGTAGTTTTTTTTATCGTAAATTGTCATGCAACTTTCTGATTTTAGTTTCGATCTCCCCGATGAGCTGATTGCCCGTTACCCGCTGGAACAACGCAGTGCCTCTCGCCTCCTGCATCTGGATGCACAAGGCCAATACCACGATCACCAGTTCACCGATATTCTGGATTTGCTGAATGAAGGAGATCTGCTGGTTCTGAATGACACCAAGGTCATGAAAGCGCGCCTGAAAGGGAAACGCGCATCAGGTGGCGCTGTTGAAGTGCTGGTCGAACGGATGATAGACCAGTCGGTTGCCCACTGTCATATCAAGGCCAGTAATACGCCTAAAGCTGGTGCAGAACTGTTTATTGGACCGGATGCTATTAAAGTCACGGTTCAGGGACGTCATGAGAACCTGTTTATTGTCGAATTCTCTCAGCCGATTCTAGAAGTACTAGATCAATACGGCGCCCTGCCGATTCCGCCTTATTTCAACCGTGAAGCGGAAGAGATTGATAGCGAGCGGTATCAGACTGTATTTAATGATCCGACCAAACTGGCCAGTGTTGCTGCACCCACTGCTTCTTTGCACTTCGATGTCAACTTATTGAATAAGCTGGAAGAAAAAGGCATTCAAAAGACTTTTGTGACCTTGCATGTGGGTGCAGGTACCTTCCTGCCCGTACGCACTGATGATATTGAAAATCACATCATGCACAGTGAATGGTGTCAGGTTTCAGATGAATCCATGGCGTTAATTAAAGCCACCAAAGCGCGTGGCAATAAAGTGATTGCCGTGGGAACCACTGCCACCCGGGCCACTGAAAGTGCGGCTCAGGCCAATGGTGGTGAATTGAAAGGCTGGACTGGCGATACCCAGATTTTTATCTATCCCGGTTATGAGTTCAAAGTGGTCGACCGCCTGATTAGCAACTTCCATTTGCCGGAATCCACCCTGCTGATGCTGGTATCGGCATTATCCAGCCGTGACCATATTCTGAAGGCCTATCAGCATGCGGTGGCCAGTCAATATCGCTTCTTCAGTTATGGCGATGCCATGCTGATTGATCAAGCCGAATAAAGCAGGAAGCTTCCCGATGCCGATCGACTCTGTGCAGCATTCCATTCATATTCGACGCAAGAAGAATAAAGTGGTGCTTCACAATATTGCGCGGCTCTGGCACTTGGGCCATCAGGCTAAAAGCTATCAAGAACTACTAGATGGCTTGCATCCCTGGAATGGCCCAATCACTTTAAAATTTGAAAATAACCTGCCACTCGCCTTGGGTGGAATCAGTATTTTTTTAATCATGGGTGTGTTTATCGCACCTGAAAACATCTGGGTTCAAAGCTGTGTATTTTTAGGTTGCCTGCTGCTGTTCGGTGCCTATATCAGTTATGAACACCGTAAGCCGCTGGATGACGTCATCCGCTATCTGGAAGAGGTGGCGATTGCAAAAAAATATCAGCTGGCTTTTCAACAACAACCGCAGCATATTTCTATTGCGCTGAATCCCCTGCATTTCATCAGTCATTTAAAGCGCCAGTTTCCGGTCTTTAACCAGGTTTCCCTGAGGAATGATATACAGCGTTATGCCAGTACCGTCTGGGAAGATGAAGATGGTCAGCAGCATCAGGTGCTGCTCTTTCAATATCATTATGTGCATGAAGTCCAGGTACGGGACAAAGAAGGCCAGCCGATCAAACTGACCGAAGTACATAAAGATCTGTGGGGAGTATTTGTGTTTGACATTCAAACTCAGGGACTGGCAGTCACCACAGCCCGAAAGAAATTTTATTATCCTTTTACCTACCCTTGGCACAGTAGTGATATTCGCACCAACCAGAAATTGAGCTTTTATGGTAGTGACCCGCTGCAGATGGCCAAACTCTACACTCCAGGCTTTGTACTCAGACTGGCTGACTTTTTTGAACGGCGTCAGGGAGACTTAATGTTTCACCCGGAAAGTCGGCTGCTCTGCTACCTAGGACCCCACAATCTGTTTCAGGCATCGAGCAAACACGATAAAATTAACGATATTCCAGCATTGCGTGGGCATCTGAGAACGTTTAAATTAAGCGAACTAGAAAAGTTACAACACGACTTACTACAGTTTTTAAAATAATTATTTTAACTTTAAGGGGGAGCTACGCATGGGCTTTTTAATTTTTTGCCTGATCATGGTCGCTGCGATTGTCGCGATCATCAGGATCCGTAACAATATTGTCCGTCATCACAACTCGACCATTCGTGCCTGGGCCGATGTGGCCAGTTATGAACGCCAGAAAATTAAAATTCTGGATGGCCTGTACCCTCTGGTCGAACAGTATTCCAGCTTTGAAAAAGGTACTCTGGAAAAAGTGACCGAACTGCGCCAGAACATCATGAACCTGAACATGAAAGATGCCGATATTGCCCAGCTACAACGCATTGAAAGCCTGAATAAAGAACTGATGCGCAGCCTGAATGTGGTGATTGAAAATTATCCGGAACTCAAAGCCAATGAAATTTATCTGAAAATGATGAATGAAATTGAAGAACAGAATGAAAATGTCGGTGCTGCGATCACCATTTATAACCGCAATGTCGAGCTGTTTAATAATCAGATCCAGATTTTTCCGCACAATATGATCAATGACATGCTGCTGAGAAAAAAAGCGGTACGTCCTTTTCGCGACCAGAACGTCAGTCAAAATTTTGACTATCGTCCGAATTTTCATTAATTGTACCCTTCACTCAAGCATGTTTTCTCTGGCTGACGGCAAGCAGAAAAAGCCAGGAATTAAGGATATTTTATTTTTATTTGAAACTTCACTTTAATCATTTACAAATAAAATTACAGAGTTGAAACTCTGGAATGCTGGCGTTTCAGGCCGGAATCAAGGAAAATAGCGCCTTTTATTTATATTAACAATCAGCGAACTGTTTTTTCGCCTCGATGTGGAACTCCTATGAAGTTTGAAAAATTAGGTCAGTCGGGCCGTGCCCGTCGTGGTCGTTTAACGCTTGAACACGGTGTGGTGGAAACTCCCGTATTTATGCCAGTCGGTACTTATGGTACGGTCAAAGGTATGTTGCCACGTGATGTGGAAGGCATTAAAGCCCAGATTATTCTCGGCAATACCTTCCATCTGTATCTGCGTCCTGGCCTGGATGTCATTAAAGCGCATGGCGGCCTGCATGGTTTCATGAAATGGGACAAGCCGATTTTGACCGATTCTGGCGGTTTCCAGGTTTTTAGTCTAGGCGCAATGCGCAAGATTGAAGAGAAAGGCGTTACTTTCCGTTCTCCCATTGATGGTTCAAAAGTCTTTATTTCTCCTGAAATTTCAATGGAAATTCAACAGGTGCTGAATTCTGACATTGTGATGATTTTTGATGAATGTACCCCTTATCCTGCAACGCATGAAGAGGCACAAAAATCCTTGCAGCTGTCTTTACGCTGGGCCAAGCGCTGTAAAGAACATCATCACAATCACCTGAACAATACCAATGCCCTGTTCGGCATTATTCAGGGCGGCATGTATGAAGACCTGCGCGATGAATCCCTACAAGGCCTGTTAGAAATTGGTTTTGACGGTTATGCGATTGGCGGCCTGTCTGTCGGCGAACCGAAAGAAGAAATGATCAAGGTCCTGGATTATCTTCCGGTCAAAATGCCGGAAGACAAACCGCGTTACCTGATGGGTGTCGGCAAGCCCGAGGATATTGTGGAAGGCATTCGCCGTGGTGTCGATATGTTTGACTGTGTCATGCCAACCCGTAATGCACGTAATGGCCATTATTTTGTGACAGACGGTCTGGTACGAATTCGCAACAGTAAATATCGTCATGATCAAAGCCCGCTGGATCCACATTGCGACTGCTATACCTGTCAAAACTTTACCCGTTCTTATCTGTTCCATCTGGAAAAATGCGGAGAAATGCTAGGCTCTATGCTGGGCACCATCCATAACCTGCGTTATTACCAGCGTTTTACTGAAGATATCCGTAATGCGCTCGACCATGGAACTTTTGATGAATTTGTACAGGACTTTTATGCCCGTCGCGGCCTGGAAGTTCCACCTTGTCCACAAGATTAATCTTTCAGCATTTGCGCTGAAGAAAAAGACAAGGTAAATTGCAAGAATATGTCAATTTATTACCGAGTTGATCACCAGTTTTTTATTTTAGGAAAATGAAATGAGCCTTTTTATTTCGACTGCGCACGCTGCAGGTGGAGCCGCACAACAACCAAGTATGATGGCTAACATCCTGATGATTGCGGTTTTTATTGCAATCTTCTACTTTCTGATCTGGCGTCCACAGTCCAAACGTGCCAAAGAGCACCGCGCCTTGGTGGACAGCCTTGGAGTAGGCAGCGAAGTGGTATTCGCTGGCGGTTTAATGGGCAAGATCACCCAAATTGAAGGTGAATTTGCAGTAGTTGAATTAAGCCGTGGCGTAGAAGTTAAAGTTCAGCGTGCGAGTGTGATCTCAGTGCTGCCTGAAGGTACTTTAAATAACATTTAATCAAAAAACAGTCGTGCCACCCGCACGACTTTTTTCATTTTAAGAAGAAAACGAATGCGTTACCCAGCATGGAAATATGTACTGATCCTGGTTGTCTTGGTGATCAGTACCTTATATGCCCTGCCAAGTTTGTATCCAGATGAACCTGCTGTACAGATTTCGGGTGCCAAAGCCGGTACTCAAATTGACGCAGGCATCATACAAAAAGCAGAGCAGATTTTAAGCACTGAAAATATTGCAACTCATGACAATAGCTTTAGTAACAATGCCGCCCTCTTACGCGTAGATTCAAGTGAAACCCAGCTCAAAGCCAAAGAAGCATTGCGCCGTGGTTTGGGTGATGAATATGTGGTGGCCTTGAACCTGGCCCCGACCACCCCAGAATGGCTACAAAAAATTGGTGCCAAGCCAATGAAGCTCGGCCTGGACTTGCGTGGTGGTGTACACTTCCTGCTTGAAGTGGATATGGACAAAGCCATTGCCCAGCGGATGGAAACTTCAGCCGCTGACCTGCGTCGTCAACTGCGTGACAATAACCTGAAATTCAACAGCCTTTCTTTGAGCAACAATACCATTGTGGTGCAGTTTGCCAACAATGATGACCGTTCTGCGGTCATGGATTTCTTGCGTCGCAATGGGAATGAGTTTAACCCGCAAGCTGTAGCCACCGACTCAGGTTCAACTTTACGTTTGAACTATACAGACACGCGTAAGCAGGAAATTGAGTCGTATGCTGTTAACCAGAACTTAACCACCTTACGTAACCGTATTAATGAGCTCGGTGTAGCAGAAGCATTGGTACAAACCCAAGGCAGCAACCGTATTGTGGTCGAGCTTCCAGGTGTACAGGATACGGCTGAGGCCAAACGTGTTCTGGGTCGTACTGCGAATCTGGAATTCCGTCTGGTGTCTGATCTGAATGATCAGTCAATCGACCCATATACCGGCCAATTAAATGGCACTCCGCCGCCAGGAACCGAAGCTTTTGCTTATGAATCGCTGGACAGTGGGCGTCAGTTATTGCTGAATCGTAACCGTATTTTGACCGGTGAGCGTGTGCAGAATGCCTCAAGCGGTTTTAGCCAGGACACTGGTGGTGCTGAGGTCAATATTACCTTGGACAGCGCGGGTGGCAAGCTGATGGCCGATGCAACCCGTAATGCAGTCGGCAAGCGCATGGCGGTACTGTTCATTGAAAATAAACAGCGCATCAGTTATGTCGAAGACCCTGCAACTGGTACCCAGACTGAGGTACGTACGCCATATACCGAATCTGTGGTAATTAATGCCGCCACCATTCAGGCCGTACTGGGTTCACAGTTCCGTATTACCGGTCTGGATTCACCACAAGAAGCAGCTGAACTGGCCTTGATGTTACGTGCTGGTGCTTTGGCTGCGCCCATGTATTTTGTTGAAGAACGTGTGATTGGTCCAAGTCTTGGTCAGGAAAACATCGACAAAGGCGTATTATCTACGCAGATCGGTTTCATTCTGGTCGCAATCTGGATGGTGGTGTTCTTCCGTCTGTTTGGTGTGATTGCCAACTTTGCCCTAATCTTTAACCTGGCTATGATCCTTACGGTCATGTCCTGGATTGGTGCGTCTCTTACCCTGCCGGGTATTGCGGGTATCGTGATTACCATTGGTATGGCGGTCGATGCCAACGTCCTGATCTGTGAACGGATACGGGAAGAACTTAAATGGGGGGCCTCGCCCAAACAGGCGATTGTGGCTGGTTATGACCGGGCCTATAACACCATTTTCGACTCGAACCTCACCACCTTCCTGGTGGCATTTATCCTGTTCGCGATTGGTACCGGTCCGATCAAAGGCTTTGCCGTGACTCTGATGATCGGTATTGTCTGCTCGATGTTTACCGCCATTACGGTAACCCGTGCCATTGTTCAGCTGATCTATGGCAAAAAACGTAACTTGAAAAAGTTGAGCATTTAAGGAGATCACTGATGACTGAAAATACTCAACTGAATCAAAAACAGTACGGTCGCCCGGAAGACGAACGCATTATCCCGTTTATGAAGATTGCACTGCCTGCGGCAGTATTTTCAATCATTCTGACGGTAGCCAGTATCTTCTTTATTGTGACCAAAGGTTTAAATCTGGGTCTGGACTTTACCGGCGGTATAGCAGCTGAACTGAACTATACCAATCCTGTAAAACCGACAGAGGTATCCAAAGCACTGGCTCAGGCGGGCTTTAATGATGCAGTGGTGCAGACCCTAGGGTCTGAACGTGACCTGATGGTACGTATGCCGGTGCAGGAAGATATTGAAGCGGAAGACCTGACCAAAGCCATCACCTCTGCCGTGCAATTGCCAAATAATGCAGCAGAAGTGCCGAAGGTCGATGTGGTCGGCGGACAGGTTGGTAACGAGCTGTATGTGCGTTCCGGCGGTGCAGTTGCCCTTGCGCTCCTGCTGATGCTGGTTTATGTCACCATCCGCTTTGAGTTCAAGCTGGCGATGGGTGCCGTCCTGTCCCTGTTCCATGACATCATCGTGACCATTGGTATTTTTGCGATGATGCAATGGCCATTTGACCTGACTGTTCTGGCAGCGCTTCTTGCGATTATTGGTTTCTCACTGAACGATAACATCGTAGTGTCGGACCGTATCCGTGAAAACTTCCGCAAAATTCGCGGTGCCGAACCGCTCGAGATCATCAACATTGCCCTGACTGAAACCTTGCGCCGTACCATCCACACCTCCATGACCCTATTACTGGTGGTCGTGGCCATGATGGTCATGGGGGGTGAAGGTCTGAAATGGTTCTCGATTGCAATGTTTATCGGGGTCTTTGTCGGTACCTATTCATCGATCTATATCGGGACAGCTTTTGCGCTATGGCGTGGTCTGAATCGTCAGGACTTTATTGTACAAGTCAAACCTGAATTCGAAGACGAGGATCAGCTGCCATAAGCGGTCTTTTCACCTAATCAGTGTTCAGCCCATCTTCGGATGGGCTGATTTATTTTCAATTCACACCTATCTCTCTGGCCGGTAGAATGGCCACCACCCTATGCATCATTTCAATATCGGATTTTTTAAAACTGACCGTCCGGCTAGCATCCAGACTTTGAAACTGCAAACTGTTTTCTGTTTCAGCAATTAATTCCACCATGAGCTGTAGAGCATTGTTCAGATATAAACAGATCATGTCCTGAGGCTGGACTTGCTGTCCTGGATCACAGACCACCCAGTAACCGGGCTTTAAAGCGGGAAAATAATGCTGATCATTAACCTGAATTGCATAGTAATCAGACGCAGATAAGATTATAGGTACTTTTCTGATAGCACCCAGCAAAGGACTTAAACGAAAAGCCTGCTGCTCAACAGTGTGCATTTGAAATAGAGCACACGATACTTGGGCGGGGGACAACTCAGTCTGCGACTCTAGGGCTTGATCCAGTAACAGGGTTTCCAGCCCCAGCTGCCGTTCTAGCTCCCGCGCGGCTTTGTCTCCTATCTGGCGTTTGCTATTCAGTAATTGGGTAATATAAGACGCTGAGAGACCAAAATGCTCACAAGTGTCTTTGCCATTTTTAAAGCGCTGGCTGTCAATCAGATGCTCAATGAGCTTGGCCAGATTATGACGTCTGCGCTCAAATATTTCCGTCACACTCATATTTTTAGCTGGTTTTTTATTCTGAACAGACACCTTACAACAAAAAAGCCCGCAATTGAATTGCGGGCTTTTAAAGTATTCGATCAGAAATTAATTGCCTTGTACCAGACGGCGTGCACTGATAATTCCCGGTTGCTGCTCAAGACGGGCCAGCAGTTTGGACAGTTGCGCCAGGCCTTTTACTTCAATCAGCAATTTCATATTGGCAATACCATCGGACTCCGAGATCGTATTGACCTGCCGGATATTAATCTGATCCGAGAAAATGACCTGGGTCAGGTCTTTCAAAAGACCCCGGCGATCATAGGCTTCCACCACAATCTGTACACTTTGCCCCCGGGTTGGCTGCATTTCCCAGTCCGCTTCTACTGCACGTTCCGGTTCCTGATTAATCATGCGCACATAGTCCGGACAAGCCACCTTATGAATGCTTACCCCACGGTTCAAGGTAATATAACCCGCAATAGACTCACCATGCACCGGTTGACAGCACTGCGCAATATGCAGTTCTACATTATCCAGACCATCGATCAGAATCCCATGCGCTGAAAGCGTGTGACTGGCTCGTGGATTTAAAGCCGGCTTCAGCACCAGTTCAGGCTCATCCTGATCCAGATGCATATGACGGTTCACCTGATTGATCAGGGCATGCAGGCTAATATCGCCATTTACGATGCCAATCAGAATATCATCACCATTTTTTACATTAAAATGGTTACAATAATCACTCAAATCAATGGATTTTGGATGAATCGCCAGACGTGAAAGTTCTTTATTCAGTACATCACGGCCCACTTCCAGATTCTTGCTACGATCCTGCTGGCGGAACCAGTGACGCAATTTATCCCGCGCACGTGCTGTCCGGATATAGCCCAGTGAATTCACCAGCCAGTCCCGGTTCGGCTCACGGTCTTTCTTGGTCAGAATTTCAACCTGCTCACCGGTTTTTAAGGTATAGGTCAGCGGCACATAACGCTGATTGACCCGCGCAGCATAACATTTGTTCCCGACTTCAGTATGCACATGGTAGGCGAAATCCAGCACTGTCGAGCCACGTGGCAGCTCCTTAATATCCCCATCACGACTAAATACATAGATTTTTTCAAAACCTTCAAATTCTTGAATATGCTCAAAATTTTCAGTTTCATCATCTGTTTTATAGGCACTGGCCTCATTGCGTTCCTGATAATGCTCCAGCACAGCACGCAAGGAATGCAAACGATGGTTAAAGGAATGATCGGTATTTTTTGAGCCTTCCTTATAGTTAAAGTGTGAACAGACCCCCAATTCTGCCTCTTCATGCATCTGATAGGTACGGATCTGCACTTCGAGCGATTTGTTTTCGGCTATTACCGCCGTATGCAAGGAACGGTAACCGTTCGCTTTAGGGTTAGTAATATAGTCATCGAACTGGTGTGGAATATGTCGCCAGATCTGATGAACAATCCCTAAGGTGTGGTAGCATTCCGGCACATTTTTTACCAGAACCCGTAACGCACGAATATCATAAAGCTGGTCGAAGCTCAGGTTTTTGCTTTTCATTTTTCGATAAATCGAATAAATGTGTTTTACCCGGCCACTGATTTCAGCGTCGATATTATACTCACTCAGTTCAGTACGCAGCTTATCAATAACAAACTGAATATACTGCTCACGCTCCAAACGTTTTTCATTCAATAAAGAAGCGATTTCTTTATAGCGTTCAGGCGCCAGATAACGGAAGGCTAGATCTTCCAGCTCCCACTTCAACTGGGCAATGCCCAAACGGTGGGCAAGTGGTGAGTAAATGGTCAAAATTTCCCGGGCTACCCGTTCCTGACGCTCACGCGAAGAATTAGTCAATTCACGTAAGGCATAGGTACGCTCGGCAAGCTTGATCAAGACCACCCGCACATCTTCGGTGACCGAAATCAGCATCTTGTAAATACCGGTCAGATGCTCACGCTGGTTATTATTAAAATGGTCTTCCAGACGTTTATTCTTTTCAATCAGCTCGGATAATTTACCCATTGCGAGGGTGCCTTTGACCAGATTATGCACCTGTTCGCCAAACCTTTCCCGCACTTCTGCCAGCAGCATGACCCCTTCACGCACGGAACGATAGAGCATCGCAGCCGATAAGGTATCTTCATCCACATGCAGATGCGCCAGAATATCGGCCATTTCAATACCGGTATAGAAGGTATTAGACCGATGCTGAATCGTACTTTGCAGCTCATATTGTAATGTTAAATGAGCGACTTCCTCGAGCTGCGTTAAGGGTGCTCCATCTAATATGCCACGAACCCGCTCTAACCATTCGGTCAGATCTTGGTGTGCTTGTTCGGAATGTTCTACAGTCGTCTCCTGTGACAACTCATTGAGTCGCCCAGGCAGTTGTTCACGCACTGTGACCATACCCTTCTCCTACTTTTAGATACATCATCTCTTTAATCGTTTATTTAATTTTCTTTTTCGAACAAGGCGATCGATTCTACATGGCCGGTATGGGTAAACATATCCATTACTCCGGCCCGTTTCAGGCGATAACCCTGTTGTGTCAAAATTCCCGCATCTCTTGCCAGGGTTGCCGGATTACATGACACATAAACGATTCTTTTTGCGCCAAATTTAGGCACATACTGCATTACTTCTTCCGCTCCTGAGCGTGGTGGGTCGATTAATAATGCATCAAAACCCTGTTTTGCCCAAGCCTGCTGTGAAAAATCTTTGGTTAAATCTTGTGAATAAAACGAAATCTGTTCAATCCCATTTAATCTGGCATTTTCTCGACCACGTTGTACCATTTCTTCACTACCTTCCACGCCCACAACCCGACCTGAAGGCCCCACACAGCGTGACAAAGGTAAGGAAAAGTTTCCTAATCCACAAAATAGATCCAAAACCCTTTCGCCTTGCTGCAGTTGAAGCAAATCACATGCCAGATGCACCATCTGCGGGTTAATAGTCGAATTTACCTGGGTAAAGTCTGAAGGATTAAACCCGAATATTACGGCGAAGTCATCAAGACCATAGTGCAAGCGTGCAGCAGCTTGCGAGTCGTCCATCCGCTGCAGCGTATCCTTGCCCACAGGCTGCAAATACAGCTGCCAGCCTTTATCTAACGTAAATTGGCGCAATTGGTTGACATCTTCTGCTGACAGTTTTGCAGTTTCCCGAACCGTCAGCGCAATTTCTGCATCACCCATGGCTAATTCTATATGACCGATGTCGGCCTGACCATTTAGACTTTGGAGCAATTGTTTAAGAGCTGTAACCGAGCCGAACCCACGATCCAGAATCATGCAACGGTCAATTGAAGTCAGCCTGTTAGACTGGTTTTCACGAAATCCCACCACCAGTTGGCCTTTCTGTGCGATATAGCGCACACCAATCCGGGCTTTACGGCGATAGTCTTCCCGCTGGGAACGCAAAGGCATCAGCCATTGTTCCGGCTGGATGCCTGCAAAATGTGCCAGATGCGATTGCAATACATTCTGCTTCAGCTCAATCTGGGCATCGGGATGAATGTGTTGCATATTACAGCCACCACATATCCCAAAATGCGGACAGATGGGCTGGATACGTATGTCAGAAGGTGCACTCAGCAGTTCTATACTGTCGGCTTCTTCCAGCTTTTTGACTTCACGGCTAATACGGGCACGCACGGTTTCACCCGGCAGCGCATAGCGGATAAACACTTTCTTGCCGTGTTTTTCAGGCGGATGATCGGGATGGGTGCCATAGTGAGCTATGCCACGCCCTTCATGGGAAAGCGACTCAACCTGAAAAATATACTCGGATGGCTGTTGGAGACGGGGTCGAGCGCGATGTTTCATGAAAACTTAATCTGTGGAGAGTGGAAAATCAAAACGGGTAAATGCAGTCTGCTGCGCAGTTTCGCGCCAGCGGCTTAAAAAATCTGCATGCTGCGGCTGGGTCTGCAAATATTGAATGGTGCTTTGCAACAGATGCTGATAATCCGGCAATAACAGCTGCCCTTTTAGCAAGAGCCAGCGGATATATACCAGCCAGGTATTCAGGACATCGCCTTCACAATAACTGGTGATTTCAGTCCATTGCTGGTCGCGGACGTAATTCGGTATACGGTACACACCATCACCGCGCTTTCCCGGATAACCCAGCAAGTGCGCCACATCATCAAGTTTTTGAAAATGCCGCGCATGAAACATGGCCATGACATCCATCAAATCGACATGGCGCTGATGGTAACGATTCTGGTAGTTATTATAACGCTTTTGTGTGTCAATTTCGCCCTGGTCGAACAGGCTGGGGGCTGAAAGGCCATGATACATGGCACGGTATAAAATTACCGGTAAATCAAACTGTGAGCCGTTCCAGCTCACCAGGGTCGGATGACGCTTGTCAAAAATAGACAGAAATTTTTTTAAAATCTCTGCTTCGCTGTCCTGTTCCTGACTAAAAGAAAACAGGCGCATGCCCTGCTCATCCATCCATAAACCGGAAATACAGACAATCTCATGCAGAGGCAAACGCTGAAAATCCGAACCAGATTCCTGACGGCGTAATTTGGTCAGGGCCTGCTCGAGGTCTGCCTCGGGCAGATCCAGACCAAACAGATGAGCGCCTGATTTAAGATCGGTTTGGGTTTCAATATCGAAAGTTAAAACAGGCAAGCGCATAAACGATTTCTCAACAATTATTCGGGATCTTCTACAGAGAACAGGCCGGTAGACAGATAACGGTCACCCCGGTCACAGATGATACAGACAATCACAGCGTCTGGATGCTCTTCGGCCAACTGAATGGAGGCCCAAACAGCTCCGCCTGATGAGGTGCCGGCACTAATACCTTCTTTTTGGGCCAGTTTACGCATGGTTCTTTCAGCTTCAATCTGCGGAATATCCATAATACGATCAATCCGGCTACGGTCAAAAATCGTTGGCAGATATTCTTCCGGCCAGCGACGAATGCCGGCAATGCTTGAGCCATCCGAAGGCTGCAAGCCTACAATCTGAATTTCCGGGTTCATTTCTTTCAGGTACTTGGACACCCCCATGATTGTGCCAGTCGTTCCCATGGAACTCACAAAATGGGTAATCTTGCCACCCGTCTGCTGCCAGATTTCCGGACCTGTGGTCAGGTAATGTGCTTCGACATTATCCGGATTACCAAACTGGTTCAGAACCAGCCCCTTACCTTCCGCCTGCATTTGCAAGGCCAGATCGCGCGCGCCTTCCATGCCCTGCTCTTTGCTTACTTCAATCAGCTCGGCCCCATAAGCACGCATGGCATCCTTACGTTCCTGACTCATGTTATTCGGCATGATCAGCTTCATGTTGTAGCCGCGCATGGCAGACACCATCGCCAATGCAATTCCCGTATTTCCGCTGGTTGCCTCAATCAAGGTATCACCAGGCTGGATCTGCCCGCGTTTTTCTGCCTGCATGATCATATTGTAAGCCGGACGGTCCTTCACTGAACCTGCCGGATTATTGCCCTCGAGCTTGGCCAATACAGTCGCTTGAGTATGACTTGCCAGACGCTGCAAACGCACCAGTGGCGTTTTACCCACATAATGGTCTAACAAAAATTCATCGGCTTGGAAATCGGGGTATGTATTACTCATTATTTGCACCTATATCGATGTGCGACTATTGTATGAAAAAATACTTTTCCCTGCATCCATTTCCCCTTTCTTTTTCCTTCCTACGGCTTGCAAACTGCTCCGCTTTATCAAAAATGGATTCAAAAACAGGTTTTTTCAAAAGAGTAGGTCAAATCTATGCTATTTAAAGAAAATGGCATCCAGTTATATCTTTGCATTTTTATCTGAGCAAATGTGCAGGATAGCTCTTTTATAAACCCGATGATCAGTATTTCACGGCGGCTACCTGAATAAAAATAATGCTTAAATTTTAACTGTCAATTTAAAGCATGCTAATATGCCCGACATAAGGAAAATACTGCTTAAATCATGTCAAGTATCAATAAAAAGATGTTTAAACGCCTGCACTTAAATCACGCTTATGGACAGCTGATTGCACTGATTTTTGTGCCGATTACCATCTTGGCCTGTGTAGGTGCCATTCTGGTGATTACTGAAACCTCGAATGCGGCACGCGCCCAGCAAAAGCAGATGGCGATTGCGATTATGACGCGTTTTCAGTCTACGGCAGAATATTCACTTGATATTTTAAGCCTGTATCCTTGGCAATATGATCAGGCGCACAGTGCCATGCAGCATATGCTGAATGAAAAGCATTTGGTACGCGCAGCAATTCTGGATGAAAATGGCCGAAACCGTCTGGGAATTGGCTTTCAGGAACAGGCACCCTGGCCGGAATTCAATCAAGCGGCCAGTTTTATCGGCCCCATTCTTTATAAAAACAATCATATTTATGCGGTCAAGGTCAATGAAAATAGCTTTAATTCCGGCTGGCTGGCCATTGAGCTGGATAATCAGCCTCTGGAAATCGCCCGTTACCGGGTATTAATCGTACTGATTGCCACTGGTTTACTGACCTTATTACTTCTGCTGTTATGTCTGAATTTCTATTCGCGTCGCTGGATTGCGCCGATGTATGAAATTCGCATGCAGTTGCAACGCCTGAACGTCGATACGCTGGACCAACACATGGTTATTAACAGTACCGGCGAGCTGCGCCTGTTGCAACGCGATATTGCCAATGTGGTTAAACGTCTGCATTTTAGTTTTCTGGAGTTACGCGAACATACCGAACAGACCGAAGATGACCTGCGCCGTACCTTAGACACTTTAGAAGTGCAAAACATTACCTATCGTCAGGCACGCGATCAGGCCATTTCTGCCAACCAGGCCAAATCGGTATTTTTGGCCAATATTTCACATGAACTGCGCACGCCACTGAACAGTATTGACGGTTTTATCCATTTATTGCTGCGTCAGGGCAACCTGAGCAATGAACAAAGCCTGTACCTGCAAACCATTCGCAAGTCTTCAGCCCATCTTCTGGCCCTGATTAATGATGTGCTGGATTTTTCCAAGATTGATGCCGGTAAACTGGAGCTGGAAACCGCACCTTTTGATCTGGAAGAAGCTATTTTTGATGTGATGGATATGCTCTCGCCGCTGGCTGCGCAAAAGCATATCGATATGGCCTTCTACTATGCCGACAATGTACCCAAACATGTGATTGGCGATGCGCTACGTTTCAAACAGATTCTAACCAACCTGATCTCCAATGCCATCAAGTTCACCCCCGACGGGGAAATCATTGTCCGGGTACGTCTGGAACATGAGGACCTGGAGCACTGTGTCTTGCACTTTAGCGTACAGGACAGCGGTATTGGCCTGAGTGGTACCGACCGCAAGAGACTGTTTGAATCCTTCTCGCAAGGCGATACCTCTGTCACCCGTCAGTTCGGTGGAACCGGTCTGGGTCTGGCTATTTCCAAGCAATTAGTGAGCCTGATGCATGGCCAGATTGGCTTTGAAGATAATCAGGAACGCGCCCCGACCGAAAAAGGCTCAACTTTCTGGTTTACGGCACAATTACTGCTGGATGAAGAACATGTAATTGAACATCCAGATTTCAGTGAACTGACGGTGGTGTCCTATCTGGCGCATCCGGCAACCGCCAATGTACTGCGGCATTATCTAGAAAACTATAAAGTGGCACACAGTGAATGTGCCTCTATTCTGGATCTGTTCAGTCGCCTGAATCATTTACATAGCACCGACAATACCTGGCTCATTGTTGATCATGGCGGCGATGGTCAGGCCTTGCTCAGAGAAATCCGTACCCGTTATCAGGGTCATCTGGCAATGTATGGCTATCAGATGCAGCTTGATCCGAACATGCTGAATGAACATCGCGCTCGTGCCCTGCATCAGCCACTCAGCCGTACGGCCCTGATTCAACTCCTGAGCAACCAGCAAAGTTTTGAAGAAGAGCAGTATGAAAGCTTCAACGGACAGGGGTTGCATGTACTGGCTGTGGATGACCATCTACCGAACCTGATTGTCCTGGAAGCCTTATTGGGCGAACTGAATGTCCGTACAACCAAAGCCATTAGCGGGCAAGAAGCCCTGCATATTATCCAGAGCCGTCATGAACAGGGACTCAGCCCTTTTGATCTGGTGTTTATGGATATCCAGATGCCGGTGATGTCAGGCATTGATACCACGCGTGCGATTCGCTCACTGGAATCTACGTTTGACCCCCAGCCTCAGCAACGCTTGCCGATTATTGCCCTGACCGCCCATGCACTTTCCGATGAAAAGCATAAACTGCTGCAAAATGGGATGGATGATTATGTAACCAAGCCAATCCAGATTGAGCAGATTGTACAGATCCTGACCCAATGGACCACAGAAAGCTTTAAAAAGCCGCCAGTGCCCGAACGTATCAATGTCATTGAAGCCCTAGATCCTAATATTCTGGACTGGCAACAAAGCCTGCAACTGGCAGCCAACAAAGAGGATCTGGCTATTGATCTGCTCGGCATGCTGGTCGACAGCTTTGAAAATGAACTGACTGAAATTGAGCAACTGATCGAGCTGGAGGATTTTCCTCAGCTTGAACATGTCCTGCACCGTCTCTATGGCGCAACTCGTTATGTCGGTACGCCAAGCCTGCAAACGATCACAGGCGAGTTTGAGCAGTTTGTTTCGACCTTGCGTAAAGAGCGCCGTAAAGCAGATGAGAGTTTTGTACAGCAGGTACTGAAATATCTGGATGAGCTAAAAACCGTCATTGAGCAGGTCCAACAGGCAGCCCGGCAAATCCTGTACAAATCCGATCATTAAATCTGTTTTTAGTCCGGGATAGGTGAAGAGAGCGTGACCGGACTGTCATGCAAGTGCTTAGAGTGCATGTTATGCTCGCTGAAGAAAAAATAAGGATGAACCCCATGTCTCTGGTACGCTTTAAAAAAAATAATGGAATTGCGACGGTTACACTGAACCGTCCAGACAAACGTAATGCCATGAGCTTTGCCCTGCTGCGTGAACTGGTGCAGACGGCCAAGCAGATTAAAAAAGACAAATCCATCCGCTGTGTCATCCTGACAGGCGAAGCCCAGGTTTTTAGTGCCGGAATTGATCTGGCTGACTTAAACAATCCTAAAAACCGTGTCTTTGCCGCCTGGGAGCTGATTCGCCCGGGCCAGAGCCTGTTTCAAAAAGCCTTTCTGGTGTGGCAGGAGCTACCTGTGCCCGTGATTGCAGCACTTGAAGGCTTCTGTTTTGGTGCCGGCATGCAACTGGCGCTTGCCGCCGATATCCGTATTGCCCACCCCGCCACCAAAATGTCGATTATGGAAACCCGCTGGGGTCTGGTACCAGATATGGGCCTGAGCCGTTCACTCAAAGGCTTGATCGGGATTGATCTGGCCAAAGAACTGACATTAACGGCACGTATTTTTGAAGGGGCCTATGCCAAAGAGATTGGTCTGGTCACTCATCTAGATGAGCAACCACTTGTCAAAGCTCAGGCCCTGGCAGAGGAAATGCTACAACGCTCCCCAGATGCCTTAATGGCTTCTAAATTTGTGCTGGATGCCATGCAGCACCATCCGAACAAATCCCTGCGTATGGAAAAAATCTGGCAATTAAAATTAATTTTGGGCAAAAACAGCCAGCTGGCCCGTAAAAAAGACAAGAATCCGGAGATTCAGTTTGTACCACGTCAGTACAAATCATAAGAGCGCGAGCGGAATCAAGAGGTGAAAACACAGATGCTATTTAATCGTGAGAGCAAAATTGCTTTTCTAGGCATGGGGCTGATGGGCAGCCGTATGGCGACACGTTTGCTACAGGCCGGTTTTCAGGTTGCAGTATGGAATCGTACGACGACCGCCTGCGATCCACTTGTTGCTATGGGTGCGCTTGCCTTAAGTCTCGAGCAGATTTCAGATTATCCTGTAATTCTGACCTGTCTGGCCGATGATCAGGCGATGGCGGCGGTATTTGCACAAATTGCGCCTTTTCTGGTAGCCGGTCAGGTTATTGTTGATTTCTCCAGTCTTTCAGTTGCCCAGACCCTGCTGCTGGCTGAACAGGCACAGGCCAAACAGGTCAACTGGATTGACTCACCCGTCTCTGGTGGAACAGCAGGTGCCGAACAGGGTAATCTGGTCATCTTTGCAGGTGGTAATCGCGCAGTCATTGACGCATTAAGCCTGATTTATAAGGTGCTGTCACAGCGTGTCACCCGTATGGGCAACAATGGTACAGGCCAAGCAACCAAAATCTGCAATCAGCTGATTGTAGCTGCCAACAGCACCCTCATTGCCGAAGCTGTCGCGCTGGCGGAGCATGCCGGGGTCGATACCCGCTTACTGGCCCCTGCACTGGCCGATGGTTTTGCCGACTCCAAGCCCTTTCAGATTCTGGCACCGCGTATGGCCACCCAAACCTTTGAACCGGTACAATGGAAAGTCCAGACCCTGTCTAAAGATCTGCATAATGCCGTACAACTGGCACGCAGTTTGGAGCTGGATATTCCGGTTGCACAGCAGGCTTTATCCCAATTAAAAGCTCATCAGGATCAAGGCTTTGCTGAAGCAGATTTGGCCTCTCTCATTCAGCAGATCAATCATTAATACGCTATTCCTGTTAAATACTCAGCAAGGACATTTCCTATGATTAAACTCGCCGTTAATCTTTCGATGATTTTTACGGAAGTTCCCCTCCTAGAGCGATTTGCCCTTGCCCGTGCCCACGGATTTGAACATGTTGAAATACAGTTTCCCTATGAACTCAGCATAGAGCAGATTCGTAGTCAGTTAAGCAGACATGAACTCAGCCTCTGCCTCATCAATGTACCAGCCGGTAACCTGATGCAGGGCGGCCATGGTCTGGCAGGTATTCCGGGACAGGAACTGGAATTTCGTCACGCCATGCAACAGGCCATCCAATATGCAACCGCACTCCAAGTACCGCGGGTCAATATTCTGGCAGGACGGCAGCCACTCGACTGTGACCTGCTGCCCTGCCTGAAAACCCTCGCCAGCAATTTAAAGATGGCCTGTTCTATGCTCGCTGAGCATCAGATTGAGCCTGTATTTGAAATGATTAATGGCAAGGATATGCCTCGCTTTCTAGTACAAAATATTGCCCAGGCTCAGGAAATGCTGGAAGCGGTTCAGCATCCGGCCCTAAAAATGCAATATGACTGTTATCACATGGCCATGATGGGCGAAGATGTACTGGAAACTTTGAAAGAAAATATTGCAGTGATTGGACATATACAATTTGCAGATTACCCGGGTCGGCATCAGCCAAATACTGCTTCTATTGAATATTATGATATTTTTCAGTGGCTAAAGAGTAGCCAATATCAAGCTTATGTTGCAGCCGAATATAAGCCGCTCGGACACTCCAATGATTCCTTTAGCTGGAAAGCTGAATTCTTTCCCGAGCATGACTAAGCCGGCCAGGGTAGCGTTTGAAATTTAAGACTAAAACCGCTATATTAGATCAGCATAATTGTTAGGAAATTATACCCTCTATGAATTTAGAACCATCGCCCAGCGCTTCTAATTCTCACGATCACAGCATGAATTCTTATTCTCCAGCGGTACAAGAGTGTCTGAACGTTGTACACGCAGCCCTTGAAGATGTAAAAGCGAAAGAAATTGTCGAGCTTGATGTCAGCAATATCAGCAATGTTGCAGATGCCATGATTATTGCCAGTGGTACGTCAACGCGTCATATTAAATCTCTTGCCCATAATGTTGCTGAAGAAGCACGTAAAGCCGGTTTCCGTCCACTTGGCGTGGAAGGTGAACGTGATGCAGAATGGATTCTAATTGATTTAGGTTATGTGGTTGTTCACTGCATGCTGCCCACTGCTCGTAAGTTCTACGACCTGGAAAGCTTATGGCAAAAAAATCCAGCAGATTCTGTCGCCTAACCGGATTCTAGAAACAGGTCCGTAGCGTCCTGTTCCCCCAGACATATTACAAAAAGAACCTCAATTGAGGTTCTTTTTGTTTTCATACCTTTTCCGCAGTAAATAAGAAGTTTTGAAGGTCTAACTTCAAATAAAATCAACTGAATACGACTTATCTCCATTGCCCTTCTGCTCACATCCAATGCCTGAAAAGACCAACAGATAGGCAATGAATATGAGCCATATTGAAGGCTACTAACTTAATGCTCATCTCTTAATAATCTTGGTTTTATCTTGAATGCTACTGATGACAGCACATCAATCTCACAAGATGAAATAACTTTTATTCAGGAATCACGCACAATTTTCAGATAGGACAAAACCTGAGTCCTTGTTATTAAAATATGGGATCATACCGACATTTTAACGATTGAGACTCAGGTTATTATTTAAAGCAAACGACGGGACATGCATGCCCCGAAGATGCCTTTATTGAAACCTATTGATACCAGCCAAATAGCTTAAAAATATAAGGTACATAAGCAATGATCAGCATAGCTGGCAACAATACGATCACTGGCAAAATCCAGCGTTCAAAACGATAGTAGAAGGACAGATGGCGTACTTCTGCATCTGCTTCGGCCACCTCAGCATCGCCAATGGATTGCCGCGCCAATAAATGGTTCAATGCCACAGGTGGGGTGACATAGCCCAGCTCAAAACCAATCAAGGTAATCATCCAGAAATGCACAGGATGAATGCCGTATTGATAAGCCACTGGGGCTACCGTAGCCGAGATTAAAATAACGGCACCGAATGGATCCATAATCATCCCGACAAAAATCATTAGCCCGACAATCATCGAAATTACCAGTAGCGTACTGCTAATATCGGTCGGGAAAGCTTCCATGATTTCCAGACGCTCCAGCAAACCGCCGACACTGACTGACAACGCCATCAGGATAACCAAAGCACCGATATGCCCTACCGTTTCACTGGTAGAGATATGCATGGACTTCCAGAAACCCACCTGACGCAAAGTTCCATTCGACAGTGATCGTGGAACGCCATGATCTACTGCCAACTCTTTTTGAGATTGCTCAGCATGTGCTGCTTCACGATACTCGGCAGGAGCAGCAGCACTCGCCGTTGCAAGCGCCGGCGTAGAACCTGAACCTAGGCTCGCGGTCAGCGTTTCATCCCAATGTCCAACTGCTGGTAACGGCGCAGGCTCATGACGCAGCTTGTCAAACAGCACGATCATCAGCAAGATCACTGGCATCATCACAGGTGCAGTAAACTCATTCAGGTTGGTCGACAAGGCATATTTATAGAACAACCAGATCAGCACAAAGATCATCACATAAGGAATGATCGCAACAAAGGCACGAGCTGATTGTGGTGCAGCTATGCTTGGTGCAGCAATCCTAAACTTATGCTCGGCAAAGAACAGTGAAATGACTAAAAATAAAGTTGAAGTCAGCAGGAAAACATATAGACCATAGTGATACAGCAGATCGGTCGTGACTTCTTTATTTAAGGAGGCCACCACAACAATCAGCAGACATGGACGCAAAACCACACCCAACGAGCCAGACATCGCCGTAGCTGCCAAGGCAAACTGACGACGCCCTCCGGCATTCCAGACTTCCTTATAAATAATGGCACCTGCTGCAATCACGAAAATTCCTGAAGCACCGGTATAGGCTGTCGGCAAGGCTGCTGCAAGCAGTATCAGCCAGGTCAGGGTTTCTGGTGCCAGATTCCATGGACGCAGAATATTCAAAAACATGTCGACCACACGGGTCTGTTTTAACAGCATCCCTGCCCAGATAAACAGGGCCAGATTCAGGAAAATACTGGAGAACTCAACCAATTGACCGAGGTAAATCCCCTGTCCCATTGGATAATCCATAAAGAAGGTAAAGTTGATCCCGGTTGTAATCGCCATATAGGCATACAGAGGAACACTTAAAAATGCCAGTCCCAGACTACCCCCTTCACGTATAGGCTGAGGAAGCCGGATGACCTGAAACAAACTGACGAGGGTCAAAGTTCCGAATAAAATCATCCATAACCAGTAGATATACTTCATCTCCCCCATCGGGACACCAGAATTCAGTACGGATTGATATTGGCTATAAGATGAAAAGGCCAGGAACGCATTGGCAATCAGCATGGCCAGGGTATATACCCGGAAATCAATTTTAGTGGCGGGGCTACGCAGACCAATGTGGTGGGTTTTTAAAGTTGCGCTAATCGCAGCAAATACCACCATGATGACCAGCAATAACGCCCGGTTTTCAGTTCCGAACTTAAACAGTCCAAAGAACGTGGTTTCAAAAGTACGATAGGCCCGAATACTAGGATAAGCCTGCATATGTGCAATGGCCTTGTCATAGAATCCATAGGACTCCTCACAAACCTGCTGGGCCTGCATAACGGCAGCACGGACATCCGCTTCAGCACGAACGCCAAAGAAATCGGCATACTCATCCGCAGCATCCGTTTTCATTTGCTCCTGAACGCGCTGATCGACATTAATATTGCGCTCACATTGGGGTGCAGTAGGCTCTGCCCGTAAAAATGAATATTGCATCCCGGTTGCCGGATCACCATACAGGCGTTCACCCATACGTAATAGCTGACCGTGAATCATTTCACCTGTCCCAATAATCAGGGTAAGCAAAAGCAAGATGAGCACCACAAAGGTCGAGATCCATTCGGTCCAGATATAACGCAACAGACCCAGACCTGATCTGTTTTGATTATCGTTTTGCATGTATATTCCTATTTTTTTTGTTTTAGCGACCCTTTGGTTCAGGACGCCAATCTTCCTGTATGCTCCGACACGTCCTGTTCGGAGCTAAGTTTCTTTATTATCTTTTTCGACTCTGCATGAATATTGTCAAAATAAGAATGACAATTTGTATTTTCTTTTTCGTTTTTTATGCCAACTATTTAACTTTCGCGAAAATAGCTGCCTAGTATATACAGCAAGGCGATTACTACTCCCCAGATGACACCCAACAAATGCGCTTCTACCAGTACCGGACTACCAATTAATTGTGCAGTGCCAATATTACCTATAGTATTTTCCCAGATCAGCTTGCCTAAAATTAAAACCAGAACCAGCGTGGCAAAGCTTCGTTCACGCCGGTAGAGCAGATGAAGACAGGCCACTGCCACATACGCCCCATGCAATACCCCAGATAGACCGGCATACGCTTCAATATTTGGTAAAAAGAAGTAAAAGCTCAGGCTGATCAACGGCGGTAAAATCAGCAAAATCGCTGTAAAATGCCAGATAGTGACGCGGGGAAATATAAAAGGCAGGCAGATAAAGGCCAGAATATTCAACAAATAATGTACCCAGCTGACATGCACCCAATGTGCCGTCCAGAGCCGCCAGAACTCACCGAGCAAACTTTCCCGCCAGTAAATAAAGTGCTCCATAAAAATTTGCAAACATGCAGCAAGAGAGACAAAAGCCGCCAGAAAAATAATTTTTCGTCGCAGATCTTGATCGTGCATCGGCTTCTTGTCCTCCCTGTGAGCCACTAACATGAGCTATACAGCCGCTCATGCCTATTCTATTAATTACATGTCAGCATTAAACAGCTCATCCAGTTCTGAAGAGTTGGCTGTTTCATCCCAAAAGTTCTGCATACCATCATCTGCACTGCGTACACCCGTATGTTCAGTCCAGTAACGGTCTGCAATACCTTCGGTCATCATGGCTGCCATACTGTCGATGAGTTTGAACTGAGGGTTAACCGGTTTCTCATCACTGCGGGCTTGGGCAAAAGTTTTTAGGGCATCCCGTACTTTAGCCTCGTCCCCGCTGGCCTGAGCTGCTACTGCATACAGAGCATGTGATAAACGTACACCTTTTTGCTCACCGATTTGTGTAGATTGTTTAAGGGTTTGGTAAGGCTCTGGCTTGCCCTCTCCCGCGCCTGGCAATAAGGTCCAGATGACGGCCCGGGTTGCATTCGGTACACCCCAGAATTTGGCATTGTCTAGGCAGGTCATGCCACGTTCGACCACAGCAGCAATATCTTTGGGTACATTGACCGCATTACCGGAATTAATATCATTGGTCATGGCTTGCAAACCGCTTAACATGCCAAGCAAATACACGGTCTGCTCAATATCACTGTTCATGCGTGCGCATTCTTCGCCCAGTCCTTTATTGTACTTTTTCTCATAACGGGTCTGGAATAACTGATAGCCTGTGTACTGACGCTGCGCTGCCAGAGCGGCCCAACGCTTTTGTTCAACGCGGGCATCTTGTGCTTCGGTGACCTGATTAGCTCTGGAAGCTCGCAAATAGCGTAATTCTGCTTCGAGTGCCTTCTTCTCGGCACAGATACCGGCTGCAGAATACATCAAGACTGCCACACGAGTAGGATCTGCTCCCATTTCCTTGGTGGACATAATGGCTGGTGTTAAAGCATTACCGGAATTACACACCATTTCAGCATCATCCATCGCCAGAATTGGCGGGACAACATGCTTTTCAGTAAAACCGAGTGCAACATTGGCACCGGTCTTGGTGACTTGAGAACATCCTGTTAAAACTGTTGTTGTTATTGCAATGGTCGCCATACCTTGGCATATTTTTCGGACGCTCGACATTTTCCTGTCCTCTATAATTGTGATGATGTCCATATGCTGCTAAACATAGCAGAAGCTTTTTAGGAATAAAAGAGTATTTACTCTAATCTAAAACAATCACTTTGCCATGAATTTAGTCCAGTGCAATTGACTCGAATAGAAAAATACCCAAATTTTGGGCAAAAAAAAGTAGCATTGCGACGGTTCAGCACATGCCACTTATTAACTGGGAAAGCACTTAAATAGGCTTTATTAGGGTTTAGGTGAAAATTTTTCCTTCAATATTGTTCCAAGTCTTCCAATGACCAAGGCTAAAACAATTGCTGCGATCAGAAACATCCACACTGGAAATTCCATCATGATCTCCTCTGCTGGCGTTGGTGACTTCAATGTACCTGCTTATCAAAAAACCAGCAGGAAAATTGTCAGACAATTCACTCTTCCCCTCAATAAACAACGAATCCTGTCTAACAAAAAGAGAGATTTGAGAAATATATATTTGTTTTAAATAGGTTTATAGAAAATAAAGCTGCACTAGTTGTCTAACAATTACAGCATTTTTGTAAGAACTTTTAAAGATTTCCACTGTTTTAGCGGCAATTGATCACACCAGATCAGCAAAGGGCGCGCCTTGGCATGCTGGAAATACACCACGATATAGGCCTGATGATCAATCACATGACTAATCGTCACACGATAGGTCTTTTTTACCGTGCTCAGTGACCATTCTCGCCCATCCAAATATTCCAACTGTTCAACCTGCGGAGTTTTATGGTAAAACAGATGATAAATCAAGACACCTAAAATACCACATACACCCCATAGAAACAGAGGTAATAACTGGTAAAGCAGGAACATCAATACAGCAAAAATAAATAGCTGAAACGTCAGGGCACATTTACTGCGTTTCAGCCTGAAACAACGATTATCCATGAACGTAGAATTTAAGTTTCAGGATAAAGTCTTTCAATTCAGGGCGTGGCGGTTCCGACACCTCCATAAACCAGTCCAGCAGATCCGGATCTTCCTGAGCAACCAGCTCAGCAAACATTTCTTTTTCAAAAGGTTCAGCGCTGAGATAGTAGTTTTTTACGTAGGGATCAAAATACACATCCAGCTCTTTTAAGCCACGACGTGCACGATAAATCACTTTGCGTTCTTCTAAGCTTATTTCATCAGTCATCGAGTTCCCCCAACCGGTTTCAAACCCGAATAGTTTACCTGAAGCAATCCCTGAATTTCGAGGAATTTCATATAAATGACCAAAAGCATCAGGATATATCGGGGATTTGAGTCTTTTGCTCATTGCTGCCTATACCGGCTTGTCCTAATTTAGGGAAAAATACACAAAATCAGGAAAAATAAGATGCAATCCTCTGCGATCCGACCGCTTGCTGGCATGTTACCACGCCAATTATTCACTGCCGAACATGAGGCTTTTCGTGAGACGGTACGCAAATTCTATACACAGGAAGTCATTCCTTATACAGAAAAATATGAGCAGCAACAGCATGTTGACCGTGAGCTTTGGCTCAAGGCAGGTGCATTAGGCCTACTCTGCTCGACCATGCCGGAAGAATATGGAGGTTCCGGTGTAGATCGTCTCTATAGCATGATCCTAATTGAAGAACAGGCCTATGCCGGTGATTCAGCCACCGGTTTTTCCCTACATTCCGATATCGTTGCCAACTATATTTTAAATTTTGGCAATGCCACCCAGAAACAACAATGGTTACCGAAAATGGCAACGGGTGAAACCATTACAGCCATTGCCATGACCGAACCCGGTACCGGCTCCGACTTGCAAGCAGTACGCACCACTGCTGTTCAGGATGGAGATGACTATATTATCAATGGCTCCAAAATCTTCATTACCAATGGCTATCTGTGTGATCTGGCAATTGTAGTGTGCAAAACGGGCAATAGCGACAAAGGCTCCGCCAATTTATCCCTTATTCTGGTAGAAGCAGAGCGTGCAGGATTTAGCAAAGGCCAACCTTTAAATAAAATCGGGATGAAAGGCCAGGATACCTGTGAGCTGTTCTTCGACGATGTGCGTGTGCCTAAAGAAAATCTGCTGGGCATGGAAGGTATGGGCTTCATTATGCTGATGAAAGAGCTGGCTTGGGAACGCCTGATTGTGGCGATTATCTGTCAGGCTGGTGCTGAAGCGGCTTTTGCTCATACACTGCAATACACCAAGGAACGCCAGGCTTTTGGCAAACCCGTGGCGGCCTTTCAGAATACCCGCTTTAAACTGGCAGAGCTGCGTACTGAAATCGAAGTATGCCGTGCCTATCTGGATCGCTGTATGGAGTTACAGTTGAAAAATGAGTTAGCAGTTGACGCAGCAGCGGCAGCCAAATACAAAATCTCAGAAATGTACAGTAAGGTCGTAGATGAATGCCTGCAATTGCATGGTGGTTATGGTTATATGCTGGAATATCCAATTGCTAGAGCTTATCTCGATAACCGGGCCAATCGCATCTATGCAGGCACCAATGAAATCATGAAAGAGCTGATTGCCCGTTCGCTTTAATGTTTCATAATCTAAAAAGGAGTACCTCAAGTACTCCTTTTTATTTTACAGAGATTTTCAGGATACCAGTCGTGGCTTGCTCTGAACAGCAGTTACTTTGGTTTTAAATTTCAGCACACCATCTTTAAAAGAAGCCTGCTTCAGATCCTTGCGATCGGCCAGATAATTATTACTGACATGCCAAGGGGCATGTTTCCCCTGTTTTGGCATGACATCCGCCGCGCGGGCGATATAGCCTGAACTCAAGCTGCCCATGACCGTATCGTCCATCAATTCGCTAATATCCCCTTGAGCGACCACCTCATCATACCCCTTATGATCCATATGGTTCAGCAAACGGCAAATATATTCTGCCGCAATATCTACCTTTAAGGTCCAGGAAGCATTGATATAACCAATAATTAAGGCCATATTCGGCACATCACTGACCATAATACCGCGATATAACATGTGCTGAGAGGTATTGAGAGGCTTGCCATCCAAAGTGGCCTGAATACCGCCTAAGATTTGAATATTTAAACCGGTGGCTGAAACAATGATATCTGCCTCCAAATGCTTGCCGGATTTCAGCAAAATACCCGTTTCGGTCAATTTTTCAATATGATCGGTTTCCACCGATGCATGACCTTCACGTAGAATTTTAAATAGATCCCCATCAGGCACTACACATAAACGCTGATCCCATGGCTCATAGTTGGGGGTAAAGTGTTTCATGTCCACTTTGCCTTTGAGCTGGAATTTCACAGAATTCAGCAGCAGTTTTTTCAATAGTTTTGGCTGTTTCTGTGCCAGTGCATAAATTCCACGCTGCATACCGATATTTCGGGCACGGGTCAGCTTATAAGCCATCTCTTCAGGCAGATACTTACGCATTTTGGCATAGACCACATCGATAGAGGGTACCGAAGCGATATAAGTAGGTGAGCGTTGTAACATCGTTACATGCCCTGCTCCACCTTTTACCATCGCTGGAACAAGCGTAATCGCAGTTGCCCCACTTCCAATAATCACCACTTTTTTACCGCGATAGTCCAGATTTTCCGGCCAGTGCTGAGGATGAATAAACTGTCCTTTAAAGGCCTGCTGATTCGGAAAATCCGGCTGGAAGCCTTGATCATAATTATAATAACCGGTACAGCCTAAAACAAAATTTGCAATCCAAGTCTGTGTTTTTCCTTCTGCATCTTCGATTTTTACTGACCATTTATGGCTGGCTGAATCATAATTGGCACTAATGACACGATGCTGATAATGAATTTTTGGTTCTAATTGAAATTCTGTCACCACTTCATTCAAATAGCCTTTAATAGAGGGTCCATCTGCCAATACACTGGTTTTTTGCCAGGGTTTAAAATTAAAACCAAAAGTCGACATATCCGAATCTGAACGGATACCCGGATATTTAAATAAGTCCCAGGTCCCACCAATACTTTCACGTCGTTCTATAATTTCAAATGAACGTTGCGGACAATGCTTGGACAAATGGGCGGCCAGACCAATCCCAGAAATGCCTGCCCCTACAATCAGAATATCAACCTGCTTTTCCATATTATTTTTTTACCTATACGAGTATCTATTTTTATTAAATCACAAAATTGACAATACACAATGTCAAGTTTGGTTAAAAGCAATTTAATTCTTATCTTTTCAGGACAATCCTTCACAGAGTCCAAACAACCAAAATTAGAAATTTCAGGCATTAAAAAAGGCCAGTTTATACAACCGACCTTTTTTGAATAACGTACGCTACTCTACACGAAATTATTCAACTTCGCGATCTACTAGCTCAACGTAAGCCATCGGTGCAGCATCACCTGCACGGAAGCCCGCTTTAAGAACACGTAGATAACCGCCGTTACGTTCTTTGTAACGAGGGCCCAGAACGGTAAATAATTTACCCACAGTTGCAGCTGAACGAGTACGAGCAAATGCCAAACGACGGTTTGCTACTGTATCGACTTTAGCTAAAGTGATTAAAGGCTCAGCAACACGACGTAATTCTTTCGCTTTAGGCACAGTTGTTTTGATCAACTCGTGTTCAAACAAAGAGTTAGCCATGTTTTGGAACATCGCTTTACGATGACTGCTTGTACGGCCTAATTTCACACCACTATTACGATGACGCATGGTGAATAGTCCTACTTAATTAACGGCTACGATAGGCGAAACGATCGTCCATACGGAGGCTGGCTGGTGGCCAGTTCTCTAAACGCATGCCGAGTTGTAAGCCTTTAGAAGCCAGAACATCTTTGATCTCAGTAAGCGATTTTTTACCCAAGTTAGGAGTTTTAAGCAACTCAACTTCAGTACGCTGTACAAGATCACCAATGTAGTAAATGTTTTCTGCTTTCAAACAGTTAGCAGAACGAACAGTTAGCTCTAGATCATCTACTGGACGAAGCAAGATTGGATCAACTTCTTCACGAGGTTCTTGAGCCACAGGCGCTTGATCTTTCTGAAGGTCAACAAAGATTGCAATTTGTTGTTGCAAAATTGTCGCCGCTTTACGGATTGCTTCTTCAGGATCAACTGTACCGTTGGTTTCAAGATCAATGATCAGTTTGTCAAGGTCAGTACGTTGTTCTACACGAGCGTTTTCCACTGTATAAGACACACGTTTGATCGGGCTATAAGAAGCATCCAACTGTAAACGACCCACTGGGCGAGTTTCACCTTCCGGGAAGCGTGAGTCAGACGTTTCATAGCCACGGCCTTGGGCCACTTTTAGGCGCATTTTTAATGAGCCTGTAGCACTTAATGTACCAATCAAGTGTTCAGGGTTAACCACTTCAACATTATGAGGTAAACGAAGGTCAGCCGCAGTAACGTCGCCTGGACCTTGTTTCTCTAATGTTAAATAAGCTTCATTTTGATCGAACAGCTTAATAGACAATCCTTTTAGGTTCAGCAAGAGCTCGACGATGTCCTGCTGCAAGCCTTCCAAAGTACTGTACTCGTGCTCAACACCCTCAATTTCTACTTCCACCACAGCTGCGCCAGGTAAAGAAGAAAGAAGGATGCGACGTAAAGCATTACCAAGAGTATGACCAAAGCCACGCTCTAACGGTTCTAGAATAACTTTTGCCGAGGTCCCGCTTGCCGCTTCGACCTTGATCGCTTGCGGAGTTAGAAACTCATTTGCAGTACGCGTCATATTGCTACCTCAAGGATTATTTAGAATACAATTCTACAATCAAGCTTTCGTTGATTTCAGCAGGTAAATCAGAACGATCTGGAGCAGTTTTGAACGTACCTTCTAGTTTAGAATGATCTACTTCCATCCAAGAAGGAATACCACGTTGAGCAGCCAATTCAATTGCGTTTTTAATACGTAATTGTTGTTTAGCGCCTTCGTGAACTGCAATTACATCACCCGCTTTAACCTGGATAGACGCGATGTTTACGCGACGACCATTTAAAGTGATTGAGCGGTGTGATACCAGCTGACGAGCTTCTGCACGTGTAGAACCAAAACCCATGCGATAAACCACGTTATCCAGGCGGCTTTCAAGCAATTTCAACAGGTTTTCACCAGTTGCACCTTTAACACGAGCAGCTTCTTTATAGTAATTACTAAATTGACGCTCTAAAACACCGTACATGCGACGTACTTTTTGTTTTTCACGTAATTGTAGTGAGTACTCAGATTGTTTTGCACGGCTTTGACCATGTTGGCCAGGAGCTTTAGCATGTTTTTTAGTCTTAACGTCAAATGGTTTAACGCCAGATTTTAGTTGCAGGTCTGTCCCTTCGCGACGAGAGAGTTTGCATTTTGGACCAATATAACGAGCCATGAATGTTTCTCCTTACACGCGACGTTTTTTAGGTGGACGGCAACCGTTGTGAGGAATTGGAGTCACATCGGTAATGCTGTTAATTTTATAACCCACTGCACCTAATGCACGAACCGCAGACTCACGACCTGGACCTGGACCTTTTACAAGGACGTCCAAATTTTTCAAACCGTAATCTAAAGCAGCTTTACCAGCAACTTCAGCAGCTACCTGAGCAGCGAACGGAGTTGATTTACGTGATCCACGGAAGCCTTGTCCACCTGAGGTGGCCCAAGCCAGTGCATTACCTTGACGATCGGTAATAGTCACAATGGTGTTATTAAAAGAAGCGTGAATGTGTGCAACACCTTCAGAGACGGTACGGGTGACCTTCTTGCGTGCGCGAGTATCTTTAGCCATCTTTTAGCTTCCAGAAATCTTATTTCTTAATCGGTTTGCGCGGACCTTTACGGGTACGTGCGTTATTTTTGGTGTTTTGTCCACGGACAGGCAAGCTGCGACGATGACGAAGACCGCGGTAGCAGCCTAAATCCATTAAACGTTTAATGTTCATGGAAATTTCGCGACGTAAATCACCTTCGGTCGGAACCTTGGCAACTTCTGCACGAATCGCATCAAGCTGAGTGTCATCTAACTCACGGATCTTAGTAGTAGTTGGGATACCTGCAGCAGCTAAGATAGTCTTAGCAGTGTGGCGACCAATACCAAAGATATACGTTAGAGAGATAACAGCATGCTTGTTATCCGGAATGTTTACACCGGCAATACGAGCCATTCAATTTTCTCCAAAAAGGCAGTTAAGATAATCAACCGCCCCACAAAAATCTTGAGGGGCGGATAATAACCCAATTCGCCTACTGAAATCAACAGGTCTTGATCAGATTAACCTTGACGCTGCTTATGACGAGGTTCTGCGCTACAAATTACGCGGATAACCCCATTACGACGGATAACTTTACAGCTACCACAAATTTTCTTTACAGAAGCTTGTACTTTCATGATGAAACCTCTAAGTGCGCTTATCCCTTAGGATGAGCAGTCGTTTTTCTCATTAACGTTTGATTATCGTACTGGTGCGAGGTGAGATGTGCTTGCAGCTGAGCCATAAAGTCCATCACCACCACTACCACGATCAGCAACGACGTTCCACCCAAGCTAAATGGAATCCCAAAAGAGCTTTGCAGGATCATCGGCATTAAACAGATGACAGTGATGTAAATCGCGCCAATAAAGGTCAAACGACTGAGAATATGATCTAAGTAACGAGCAGTTTGCTCACCTGGACGTATACCAGGCACATAAGCTCCGCTGCGCTTCAAGTTCTCTGATACTTCTTTAGGACTAAATACCAGTGCTGTATAGAAGTAACAGAAAAAGATAATTAACGCACCAAAGAGCACCAAATACAACGGCTGACCAGGCGATAAAACCAATGCCAGATCTTGCAGACCACGCTTGATAATTCCTGCACTCGGATCCGAACTACCGACCCACTGCCCCAAGCTCGCTGGGAACAGAAGCAATGAACTGGCAAAAATTGCCGGAATCACACCTGCCATATTAATTTTTAATGGCAAATGAGTTTGCTGTGCAGTAAATACACGACGACCCTGCTGCTTTTGGGCATAGTTCACCGGAATACGACGTTGCGCCTTCTCGATAAATACAATTGCTGCAAGCACGGCAATAGATAACAATCCAAATATGGCAAGGCCAATCAGACTTGTCTGACCATTATCTACAGAAGTCAGAGACTGCATAACCAGGTTCGGCAATCCTGCAACAATACCTGCGAAGATGATCATGGAAATACCATTTCCCACCCCACGCTCAGTAATCTGTTCACCCAGCCACATCAGGAACATGGTTCCCGCGACCAGAGAAGTTACTGCAGGAACATAAAAAGCCAGACCAGAAGTCAGGGTAATTCCCTGGCTGATCAGGCCTGCACACATACCGATCGCTTGCACCAGTGCAAGGAACAGTGTGCCCTGTCGTGTATATTGATTAATCTTACGTTTGCCCTGCTCACCTTCTTTTTTCAAAGCTTCGAGCTGAGGAACCACCGAGGACATTAACTGCACGATAATAGATGCAGAAATGTAAGGCATGATTCCGAGTGCAAGAATAGACATCCGCTCTAATGCACCACCCGAAAACATGTTAAACAAACCAAGGATCGTGCCCTGGTTTGCATTAAACAGATTTTCAAGTGCAGCATTATTAATGCCTGGTACTGGAATATGCGCTCCTAGTCGAAATACCAACAACGCACCAATGAGAAACATCATTCGACGAATAATTTCACGATATTTCACATGAAATGGTTGGCCTTTCATCATGTTGACATGACCTGAAGAACTAGGAGTCATAGACACTGGGGATTACTCCTCGACTTTACCGCCAGCAGCTTCAACAGCAGCTTTAGCGCCTTTAGTCACAGCAACACCTTGTAAAGTGAATGCGCGAGTAATTTCACCAGAAAGTACGATACGAGCACGAGTCATGTCTTTACGTACAACGTTCGCAGCTTTTAAAGTTTCAAGAGACACGATGTCACCTTCAACTTTAGTCAGCTCAGATAAACGTACTTCAGCAGTTTTCAAAGCCAATTGGCTAGTGAAACCGAATTTAGGTAAACGACGATAAAGTGCAGTTTGACCACCTTCGAAACCTGGACGGACGCCGCCGCTCTTACGTGAGTTTTGACCTTTGATACCACGACCACCAGTCTTGCCAACGCCAGAACCGATACCACGGCCTATGCGACGAGCTTCACGCTTCGCACCTTCTGCAGGTGCAAGTTCATTTAAACGCAGAGTCATGGCTTATTCCTCTACACTAACCATATAGTAGACTTGGTTGATCATACCACGGTTAGAAGGTGTATCTAACACTTCTACAGTATGACCAATACGACGCAGACCTAAACCTTTCAGGCTCAGCTTGTGATTTTTCAAGCGATGCGATGCAGATTTAGTCTGGGTAACTTTAATCGTTTTCATGATTGATTACCCTTGAATTTGTTCTACTGACAGACCACGTTTCGCAGCAACCTTCTCAGGAGTAGTCATATCACGCAAACCATTGAAAGTTGCGTTTACTACGTTAGCAGCGTTAGTAGAACCACGGCATTTAGTTAATACGTCGCGTACACCAACAGCTTCTAAAACTGCACGCATAGCGCCACCAGCAATTACACCAGTACCTTCAGAGGCAGGCTGCATGAATACACGACTAGCGCCATGACGAGCATGAATCGGGTGTTGTAACGTACCATCAACAAGATCAACGGTAATCATGTTACGACGTGCAGCTTCAAGTGCTTTAGAGATAGCAGCTGGAACTTCACGTGCCTTACCACGACCAAAACCTACGCGACCATTTCCATCACCCACTACAGTCAATGCGGTGAAAGAGAAGATACGGCCACCCTTAACAACTTTGGCTACACGATCAACGGCAACCAGCTTTTCAACAAGACCTTCGTTTTGTTCAACTTTAGCCATGATTAGAACTCCAAGCCGTTTTCACGGGCAGCATCAGCCAAGGCTTTGATACGACCATGATATTTGAAACCAGAACGGTCAAATGCAACTTTAGTAACACCAGCTGCTTTAGCGCGCTCTGCGATTAAAGCACCTACTTTCTGAGCTGCTTCAACGTTACCAGTTGTACCCGCACGTAAAGTAGCATCTAAAGTAGAAGCTTGCGCTAATACTTTGCCACCATCTGCCGAGATAACTTGAGCATAGATGTGACGCGGAGTGCGGTTTACACACAAACGAGTCGCACCCAATGCACGGATGTGCAAGCGTGTGCTTTTCGCACGACGCAAACGGGATTGTTTCTTTTCGTTCATAAGAACCTCGCGCCTTATTTCTTCTTAGCTTCTTTACGAAGTACAACTTCGTCAGAATAACGAACACCTTTACCTTTATATGGCTCTGGTGGACGGTAACCACGGATATCTGCAGCAACTTGGCCTAAAGCTGCTTTATCAGCAGATTTCAGAACAATTTCAGTTGCAGTTGGAGTTTCAGCAGTTACACCTTCAGGAAGCGTATAGTCGATCGGGTGTGAGAAACCAAGGTTAAGGTTAACAATGTTACCTTTAACCGCAGCTTTATAACCAACACCGATAAGTTGTAACTTACGTTCGAAACCTTCGCTCACACCTTTTACAAGGTTGTTAAGCACAGCGCGAGCAGTACCAGCTTGCATCCAAGCGTCTTTCGACTCAGCTTTAGGAGCAATTTGAAGTTGACCTTCTTCCTGTTTAAGCTCGACCAGCGCATGCAGGTTGAAAGACAATGTACCTTTGCTGCCTTTCACTTCGACCTGCCGGCCGTTCTGAGTAACTGTTACACCGTTAGGGACAGTTACTGGGGCTTTAGCCACACGAGACATGAGGAATCACCTATTAAGAAACAAAAGCAATAACTTCACCACCAACGCCCGCAGCACGTGCAGCGCGATCAGTCATGATGCCTTTGCTTGTAGAAACAATTGCAATACCTAAACCTTGCTTAACGCTTGGAAGTGCATCTTTACCGCGATACTGACGTAGACCAGGACGGCTTACGCGTTTCACAGTTTCGATAACTGGTTTGCCTTCAAAATATTTTAAAGTCAAAGTAAGAGTTGCTTTGCCTTCAACATCCGCAACTTCTACATTTGAAATATAACCTTCTTGTTGAAGTACGTTAGCAATCGCAACTTTCAACTTAGAATTAGGCATAGAAACTGTTTGTTTCTTTGCCATTTGTGCGTTACGAACACGTGTTAGCATGTCGGCAACGGTATCTTGCATACTCATTTATAGTGCTCCTTACCAGCTTGCCTTAACAACGCCCGGTACATCACCTTGCATTACTGTGTCACGTAACTTGTTACGGCTTAAGCCGAACTTACGGAAGTAACCATGAGGACGACCAGTTAAACCACAACGGTTACGTAGACGTACTGGAGACGCATTACGTGGTAATGCTTGTAACTTCATCATCGCATCGAAACGTTCTTCATCTGATGCATTTACGTTTGCAATTACAGCTTTTAATTCAGCACGTTTTGCAGCGTATTTAGCAACAGTAGCTTCGCGTTTCAACTCGCGATTAATCATACTTTTCTTAGCCATATCGACCTCTTATTTGAACGGGAAGCCGAATGCACGCATAAGCGCACGGCCTTCGTCATCGGTGCGAGCAGTCGTAGTAATGGTAATATCCATACCACGAATACGGTCAATCTTGTCAAAATCGACTTCAGGAAACATGATCTGTTCCTTAAGACCCATTGAGTAGTTACCACGACCATCAAATGATTTCGCAGAGAAACCACGGAAGTCACGGATACGAGGGATCGCAATCGAGATTAGACGGTCTAAGAATTCGTACATACGTTCGCCGCGTAAAGTAACTTTACAACCGATCGGCCAACCATCACGGATTTTAAAACCAGCAATTGATTTACGAGCTAACGTAAGTACTGGTTTTTGACCAGAGATAGCTTGCATATCAGAAAGAGCACCATCAAGGAGTTTTTTGTCAGCAGCTGCTGCACCAACACCCATGTTGATCGTGATTTTAGTGATGCGAGGAATCTCCATCACATTCTTAAGACCCAATGTTTCTTGTAACTGAGCTTTAAGTTCGTCGTTGTAACGTGTTTTAAGTCTGGCCATTGCCTATTTCAACCTATTACTTCGCTACCGCCACTGATTCACCATTTGATTTATAAACGCGAGTTTTCACGCCATCAATCACTTGGTAACCAACACGGTCAGCCTTTTGGGTTGTAGCATTAAAAATTGCCACATTTGAAATATGAAGCGAAGCTTCCTGAGTTACGATGCCGCCTTCAGCGCCAGTAACACGGTTCGGCTTTTGATGCTTCTTAACCAAGTTAAGGCCTTCAACCTTAACACGGTCATTAGAAACAGACAGAACAGTCCCCTGTTTGCCTTTCTCTTTACCTGCGATCACAATTACTTGATCGCCTTTTTTAATCTTCGCCATGATCGCCTCTTATAGAACTTCAGGAGCCAATGAAATAATTTTCATGAACTGTTCAGTACGAAGTTCACGAGTCACTGGTCCGAAAATACGAGTTGCAATCGGCGCTTTGTTGTTGTTCAAAATAACAGCAGCGTTATCGTCAAAACGAATCACTGAACCGTCTGGACGACGGATGCCGAATTTAGTACGAACAACCACTGCATTCATCACGTCACCTTTTTTAACACGTGCGCGTGGAATTGCTTCTTTTACAGTAACTTTAATAATGTCGCCAACAGAAGCATAACGACGATGTGAACCACCAAGTACTTTAATACATTGTACGCGGCGAGCACCACTGTTGTCTGCTACGTCGAGCATAGTTTCGGTCTGAATCATTGCCCTACTCCAAAACCGAGCATCACCGGTCACAATTTCGAAAGGCTCAAAGAGTACTCGAAATTAACCGATGATGCAACAAGAACGTTAATTACTCAGCAGCTGCTTCAACAACTTCAACTAAAGTCCAAGACTTAGTTTTAGACATTGGGCGGCTTTCTTTAATGGTTACAACATCACCAAGCTTGGCAGTATTGTTCTCATCATGAGCATGTAATTTTGTTGAACGGCGGATTAATTTGCCATACAACGGGTGTTGAACGCGGCGTTCGATCAGTACAACGATAGACTTGTCCATCTTGTCGCTCACAACCTTGCCGGTTAACGTGCGGACTGTATTTTCACTCATTGTCCGTTCCCCTGTTTTTCGGTAAGTAGGGTCTTGATACGAGCAACAGTCTTGCGAGTCAATGCAACTTCGTGCGATTTACCCAATTGACCAGTTGCTTTCGCCATACGAAGACGGAATTGGTTAAGCTGTTGCTCATCAAGCAAAGCTGTCAACTCTTCTACCGACTTTTCACGTAGATCTTTAGTTTTCATTACATTACCGTCCGAGTCACGATAGTGGTTTTAAACGGAAGTTTAGCTGCAGCAAGCTTGAATGCTTCTGTTGCCAACTCTTCGTTCACACCATCAATTTCGTACAAGACTTTACCTGGTTTGATTTGACAAACCCAGTATTCCACAGAACCTTTACCTTTACCCATACGCACTTCAAGTGGTTTAGAAGTAATCGGCTTGTCCGGGAAAACACGGATAAAGATCTTACCACCACGTTTAATACGACGGCTGATTGTACGACGTGCTGCTTCAATTTGACGCGCAGTCATTTGACCACGTTCAACTGATTTAAGCGCAATAGTACCAAAAGATACTGAGCTACCGCGGTGCGCTAGACCAGTGTTACGGCCTTTTTGCACCTTACGGAATTTAGTACGTTTAGGTTGCAACATGGATTATTCTCCTTTTTCAGCAGAACGATCATTGCGACGACCACGACGCTCTTGACCTTCACCACGACCGCGACCGCGTTTAGCTTGACGCTCTTCAGCTGGAGCTGGGTTCATGACTTGTTTCATGCCGCCCAAGATCTCACCACGGAAGATCCAAACTTTAACACCAATCGTACCGTAAGTAGTCTCAGCGCGCATAGTTGCGTAGTCAATATCAGCACGAAGCGTATGTAGAGGTACACGACCTTCACGATACCATTCAGTACGAGCAATCTCAGCACCACCTAAACGGCCTGAAACTTCTACTTTGATACCTTTAGCACCAGCACGCATCGTGTTTTGAACCGCACGCTTCATAGCACGACGGAACATTACACGTTTTTCTAATTGAGAAGCGATTGCTTCAGCAACCAGACGCGCGTCTAAGTCTGGACGATCGATTTCGTTGATGCTTACTTGCGCAGGAACACCCATGATAGATGTTAATTCGCGTTGTAATTTCTCAATGTCTTCGCCTTTTTTACCGATCACGATACCAGGACGAGCAGTGCTAATTGTTACTTTAGCAGCGCCTGTAGGGCGTTCGATAAGAATATTGCTGATCATTGCATTCTTAAGTTTTTTAGTTAAAAACTCACGAACCTGCAAATCTTTAAGCAAGTATTCAGCGTATTGTTTCGGATTCGCATACCAGTTAGCGTTATGACGTTTCACAACACCTAGGCGGATACCGATTGGATGAACCTTCTGACCCATATCAAACCCCTACCTTAACGGTGATGTGACAAGTACGCTTAGTAATACGATCTGCACGACCTTTAGCACGTGGCATAATACGTTTCAGGCTCATGCCTTCATCAACGTAGATCGTAGAAACCTTAAGATCGTCTACATCTAAACTGTTATTGTGTTCAGCGTTTGCAATTGCAGATTCCAACGCTTTCTTAACCAGAACTGCAGCTTTTTTGTTGCTGAAGTTAAGAATGTTAAGAGCGTGCGCAACAGATTTGCCGCGGATAAGATCTGCAACCAAACGAGCTTTTTGTGCCGAGATAGCGGCACCGCGTAATTTAGCAGTTACTTCCATCATAGCACCTATTAACGTTTAGATTTCTTGTCAACACCGTGACCACGGTAGGTACGAGTCGGTGCAAATTCACCAAGCTTGTGACCAACCATATGCTCAGATACGATTACCGGAACATGGTTACGACCATTGTGAACAGAAATTGTTAAACCAACAAAATCCGGGAGGATCATCGAACGACGCGACCAAGTTTTGATCGGCTTACGGTTATTCGCCGCGATAGCCGCTTCAACCTTAGCGAACAAGTGCGCATCGACGAATGGGCCTTTTTTCAGAGAACGAGGCATTGTCAGATTCCTTTACTTGTTACTTAACGCGACGGTCGCGAATAATCATCTTAGTCGTACGCTTATTGGTACGTGTCTTGTACCCTTTAGCTTTTTGACCCCATGGGCTTACAGGTTGAATACCCTTGTTACGCCCTTCACCACCACCATGTGGGTGATCTACCGGGTTCATCGCCATACCACGAACGGTAGGACGAACACCACGCCAGCGTGATGCACCAGCTTTACCCAGTGAACGAAGGTTGCTTTCTGAGTTAGATACTTCACCTAACACAGCGCGGCATTCAACGTGTACTTTACGCATTTCGCCTGAACGAAGACGAATAATTGCGTAAGAACCGTCACGACCCAACAACTGAGCAGACGTACCAGCAGAACGTACTAATTGTGCGCCCTTACCGATTTTAAGCTCGATGTTGTGAAGAGTAGAACCGATCGGCATGTTGCGAAGTGGCAAACAGTTACCTGGACGAATTGGAGCATCGTTACCAGACTGAACTGCATCACCAGCACGCAGACCTTTAGGTGCGATGATGTAGCGACGTTCACCGTCAGCATACTTCAGCAACGCAAGGTGCGCAGTACGGTTTGGATCGTATTCAATACGCTCAACTACAGCAGGAATGCCGTCTTTGTTACGTTTAAAGTCTACGATACGGTAGTGTTGTTTATGACCGCCACCAACGTGACGAGTCGTAATGTGACCGTTGTTATTACGGCCGCCAGTACGCTTTTTAGCTTCAACTAATGGAGCGTACGGAGCACCTTTGTGAAGATGGTCGTGAACGACTTTCTCTACAAAGCGACGTCCTGGAGACGTTGGCTTACATTTTTGAATCGGCATAATTTTCGTCCTTATTCCGCTGTGCTTTCAGCGGTATCGCCCAAGTCAGCCATTTCAACATCTTGGCCAGCTTTCAGGGTGACGTATGCTTTTTTAACATCAGAACGACGTCCTAATGTTTTACCAAAGCGTTTAGACTTACCTTTAGTGACAGTCGTGTTAACTTTAACCACTTCTACACCAAAGAGTTGTTCAACTGCTTTTTTGATTTCAAGCTTATTTGCATCAAGTGCAACTTTGAATACTTGAACACCAGCAGTCTCACCTAAAACTTGTGCTTTTTCTGAGAAAACAGGTCCTTGCAGGACTTGATATAAACGTTCGTTGTTCATCCGAGTTCTACCTCAATTTTCTTAGCAGCAGCTACAGACATAACAACTTTATCGAACGCGATCAAGCTAACAGGATCGATTGCAGTCGCATCAACCACATCAACGTATGGAATGTTGCGAGCTGCCAGATACAAGTTCTCATCAACAGCATCAGTAACGATCAATGCACGCGTAGCATTCAAGTCGTTAAGTTTTGCAAGCAATTCTTTAGTTTTTGGAGCTGCAACTGCAAACTCATCAACCAGCACCAAGCGATCTTGACGAACAAGTTCAGCCAGGATGCATTGCATAGCACCGCGGTACATTTTACGGTTTACTTTTTGAGACCAGTCTTGTGGACGAGCAGCAAAAGTTTTACCACCGCCAACCCAGATTGGGCTACGAATAGAACCAGCACGAGCGCGGCCAGTACCTTTTTGACGGAATGGTTTTTTACCACCGCCAGCAACTTCCGAACGTGATTTCTGAGCTTTAGAACCTTGACGACCACCAGCTAGGTAAGCTGTAACAACTTGGTGTACAAGAGCTTCATTAAATTCACGACCGAACGCAACTTCTGATAATTCAACAGCAGAGCCGGAAACAGTATTTAAATTCACGTTATTTCCCCTCAGGCCTTGATCGTAGGACGAACAGTTACGTCGCCACCGGTAGCACCAGGAATCGCACCTTTAACCACCAGAACTGAACGTTCTGCGTCGATAGATACAATTTCAAGACCCTGTACAGTTACGCGTTCAGCACCTAAATGGCCAGCCATTTTTTTGCCTTTGAACACGCGACCAGGGGTCTGGTTTTGACCTGTAGAACCTAGAACACGGTGAGATACAGAGTTACCATGTGAAGCATCTTGCGTACGGAAGTTCCAACGCTTAACACCACCCTGGAAACCTTTACCTTTAGACTGACCAGTTACGTCAACAATTTGACCCACTGTGAACAGATCTACGCCAATAGTAGCGCCAACTTCACGACCTTCAAGCTCAGCTTCTGAAACGCGGAATTCTTGAACCAGACGACCAGCAGCAACACCCGCTTTCGCAAAGTGACCTTTCTGAGCGTTAGTTACGCGAGATTCGCGACGTTCACCAGTAGTGATTTGAATCGCTTGATAACCATCAGTTTCAAGCGTTTTGATTTGAGTGATTCGGTTAGGATCAACCTCAATCACTGTAACAGGCACAGAAACACCAGCGTCTGTAAAGACACGTGTCATACCGCACTTGCGACCGACTAAACCAATAGCCATGTGCATAAACCTCTAAAAAAGCGGCCTAATTAACTTAGAGTGTTAATTAACCGAAAGCCTTAACCCAATGCGATCTGAACATCAACACCAGCTGCTAGATCCAACTTCATCAACGCATCAACAGTTTTATCAGTAGGTTGAACGATGTCGATCAAACGTTTGTAAGTGCGGATCTCGTATTGGTCACGCGCATCTTTGTTAACGTGTGGGGATGTTAAAACGTTAAAACGTTCAATGCGTGTAGGCATTGGAATTGGACCACATACTTGTGCGCCAGTACGTTTTGCTGTTTCTACGATTTCTTGAGCTGATTGATCAATTAGACGGTGATCAAAAGACTTAAGACGGATACGAATTCTCTGGTTAGACATACCAGTTAACTCCAAGCCAAATATATAAAGAATCACTCTTGACGCATCTCACCCCACTATTTCAAGGTAAGTGTCAAGAGCAGTGAAATATCACCAAGGTCATGATCGATGCCATGACTGTAACGATAGTTAACTACTTTCTTCGCAGTTAACCCCTTCCTATTGAAGGGTCGCTCATTATAGTCATTGTTTAATGCATAAGCAAATGCCTTTTACAGTTTTATCCGGCTATTTAACTGCATTTTCTGAATTGGCCATTTATTTTTCTGGAAGTATCAGCATTGACCCAGTCGCTTCTTTTTTAATTGCATGCTTGAGTCGCTATTTTCCTCCATAAAGCATTTTTTATTCATTTTCCACTTTCTGCCAGACTTGAAGATACAGGCTCGAGCACTGCGTCAACTCTTTTTATCTTTCTCAAAAGTTCTTAAACTCACTGAGTTATTTCAAAAATATATTAAGAAACAAGCATACTTTTACCAAACCGCTCGAGCTGATCAAGATGGGGATTCGCTATTACTCCACTCTGTGCATAAGGGCCTCGCCAGCTTTTTTAATATGGGTCATAAGATAAATGCTTATTAGATCTAGCCTACTCTGAGTTGAGCTATTTTAATCCCGCCGTAAAAGCCGATTTTACAACACACCATCCACCCTAAAACCAGATAAAGCTTTTCAACCATCTTCATAGCCCTAGTCGCGCCCTCGAGATTCTCTTAAGCTAGGACAATAACGACTTACATTTGAGCGCATTTACGTGAAAAAAAATCCACAAACCGCCCTGATTCATGCACCGCGAAAGGCTCCTCAATATATTTCTACGGTTCAGCCTCCCCTTTATCGTGCATCCACCATCATTTTTGAAACCACGGATGCATTGTTTAATCGCCACTGGAGCGATGACTATGATTATAGTTATGGCACCCATGGCACACCTACCACATTTACATTAGCCGACAACATTGCTCAGCTTGAAGGCGGACAATACTGCTTGCTGGCTCCCAGCGGCTTGTCGGCCATTAACCTCGTCAATTCCTGTTTTCTTGCGCAGGGGGATGAAGTCTGGGTAGCAGACAATATTTATGGCCCCAACATGGAGCATCTGCGTAATCTGGAAAGCCGCTATGGTATTACGGTAAAGGTCTATAATCCGCTAGAGGCCAGTTCATTCCAGCCTACAGAAAAAGCTAAACTGATTTGGCTCGAAGCCGCAGGTTCAGTAACGCTGGAATTTCCGGATCTGACCGCTCTAGTTCAAAAGGCGCAGAAACATCATGTCTTGACTGCACTCGATAATACCTGGGGAGCAGGTCTGGCATTTAATGCCTTTGACTTTGGTGCGGAACATTTAGCGGTAGATATAACCGTGCATGCGTTGACCAAATATCCAAGCGGCGGTGGTGACATCTTGATGGGCTCTGTGGTGACACGGGATCAAAAGCTGCATCATCAGTTGTTCCGCATACATGCAATTCAAGGCATTAGCGTGTCCGGTGATGATGTGGCACAAGTGCAACGCAGCCTGGCATCCATGCAACTGCGTTATCAACATCAAGCTCAAAGCTGTTTAAAACTGCTGGCTTGGCTTCAACAGCGAAATGAATTTGTTCAGGTCTTACATCCTGCCGATGCGCATGCCGCAGGTCATAAATACTGGCAAGAAATTTGCAAAGATGGACAAAGTGCCGGTCTGGTCAGTGTGATTTTTAAACCTGAATACACTTTAGAAGATATTCGTACCTTCTGCGATGCCCTGCAACTGTTCAAGCTCGGATTTAGCTGGGGTGGGCCGGTTAGCCTGGTCATGCTTTATGACTTAAAAGAGATGCGCATGCTTCAACATTCACATTTGAAAGAGGGCTTCCTGGTTCGCTTCTGTATTGGTCTAGAACATCCTGCAGATTTAATTCAAGATATAGAAAATGCATTAAAACAGTTAGCTCAGCAGCAACATGAATAAATCAAAATAGGAAATAATATGGGTGCAGCAACCGTGATTGCCAAAAAATTGCCCATACACAGAGAGGGTCTGACAACCACAATTTGCCAACCGCCACGGCTTAATCGCCGGGGTAACGGGCAGTGTTCAAACCCTAAGCCTAAAAGCCAAGCCATTGGCGAACTGGGCACAGGCAAAGCCTGAATTAGCTATCTGAATGAACAAGGCATATCGCAAATGGTTGAAAGTTGCTGGGGGATACTACCCTATTCTTCATTTCACCCACTTGCCCCCAAAGAACGCAAAATACTGCTCAACTAGAGTATCTGCGGGCATTTACCAACAAAGCTTGGATGGTGAAAATGCGGTTGAGATGTTACAGCAAAAAGCAGCTGAACCCACTGCCAAGCAACATCAAAAACTGTTTCAAGATACATTTAGAGCTTTTATCAAAAGTGCTGCACGTAGCTGGGGATGGCAGGAGTGGAGAGAAAGTTATCTAAGGTTTATTGGGCGCCCTGTTCGTAAAAAATAATCTATTCCTTCGATCATTAACCTCTTCATTATAGAATATTCTTATATTCCATAATTTTTTTATGGGTATTTAAGTGATGGCTATTGTAAAACCATTTCTAAAAATGTATTTTAAATACATCTTATAGATAACACCCATGAGAAATCAGCTATGACTCCGCAGCAAATTGATCTTGTAAAAGCCACTGTTCCTGTTCTTCGTGAAAATGGGGTTGCACTAACAGGTTATTTCTATAACCGCATGCTGGGCAATAATCCAGACTTAAAAGAAACCTTCAATATGGGCCATCAGCGTAGCGGCGCGCAAGCACAAGCCTTGGCAGGGGCAGTGTTGGCCTATGCGGAAAACATTGAAGATCCTTCTGTGCTTTTGCCTGTGGTTGAACTGATCGCCCACAAACATGTCAGCCTGAATATTCAAGCGCCGGATTATAATATTGTGGGGGAAAACCTGCTGCATTCCATCAGTGAAGTACTCAATATTTCAATGGAAGATCCTTTAATTGATGCTTGGGCTGCGGCTTATGGTCAATTGGCGGATTTATTCATTAACACTGAAAAAGCCATTTATGATCAACATCAGCAAACCAAAGGCAGCTGGTTAGGCTGGCGCAATTTTAAAATTGCCAAAAAAGTAGTGGAAAGTGATGAAATTACTTCTTTCTACCTTACCCCTGTAGACAGTGGCGATTTGCCAAAATACGAAGCAGGACAATACATTTCTGTTCGTGTCTTTGTGCCGGAACTCAACTTAAGACAGCCTCGTCAATATACGCTGTCCACTTGCCCGCAAGCGGACTATCTGCGTATCTCGGTCAAACGCGAAGATCAAAAAGATGATTTAATTCCGGGCTGGGTCTCTAATACTTTACATAGCCTGCCAGAAGGTTCAGAAATTGAAGTGTCTGCGCCAACAGGTAATTTTTACCTGATTGATGCAAATAAACGTAATGTATTTATCAGTGGTGGTGTAGGCCTCACCCCGATGATTGCCATGCTGAATCAACTGGTTACTTTAGATATGCCACAACCCGTCACTTTCATCCATGCGTGTCGCAGCAAACAAGTGCATGCCATGAAACAGCATATTCAGGATTTAAAAGCAAAATATCCTCGCTTAAGCACAGTGACTGCCTATGAGTTTCCGCATGCCAGCGACAAATTAGGCGAAGACTTTGACATTGCAGGTCGTTTAGACCTTAGCAGCCTCGACAGTGCCTTACTACCAACAAATGCAGACTACTACCTTTGCGGCCCAATGCCATTTATGGCTGAACAGCAAAAAGTACTGCTGGCTCGCGGTATTCCGGCTGAAAACATTCACAGTGAAGCCTTTGGCACAGGTGGTGTACACCACTAAGCGGCAACACAGACACAAAATAAAAAAAGGGGGTTAGTTTGGTTATGCTAGACTAGCCCCAATTTTTTTAATCAAAAATCTCAGTATTATCATGCAACTGAATAAATTCACTGATTATGCGCTTCGTATACTGATGTATGTTGCACAACCCCGTGATCTCCCTTATACGATTGCTGAGCTGGCCGAGCGCCTGGAAGTTTCGCAAAACCATGCGATGAAAATTGTCCATTTTATGGCAAAGCAAAACTGGCTGATTACCACCCGCGGCAAAGGTGGAGGAGTACGCCTGAATCCGGATACTTTGAAACTTCAGCTCGGGCAGATTGTGCGGATTTTACAACGTGACAACCAGATTGTGGAATGCAATGATCCTCCCTGCGTACTGCGCTATGGCTGCGGTTTAAAAGGTATTCTGGATCAAGCTATGGAACAGTTCTATGCCAGTCTGGATCAGTATATTCTGGGCGATGTGATTCAGCCTGTTCAAGGGCATTTTAGCCTTCAGTCCCCCATCAACCTGATTAATCTTTAACAGCTATTTCCCCCTCTTTGCGGCTGAACAGCGCTAAAGTTCGCTTGCCTGCCCGACTTCCTTTATAATAGTTCCTTGTATATTAGTCATTGAAGTTGAGCCATGCATCACAGCAGAGGAAAGTCGAAAAACAGTAAGGCATCGAATGCCCCAAAGCAAAAGATCAGCTATGAAAAAAAAGTAGATCCTGCGATTACTGAGTACTCTGTGCGCGCACTGAACTGGTTGCGTAAAGCTGAATTCTTAATGAGCGCACCCAAGCTGAGCCTGTGTGTAGAAGATACGGGGTATGAAGTGGCTTTTGCAGGCCGTTCAAATGCAGGGAAGTCGAGCGCGATTAATGCCTTGACCAACCAGAAGCAGCTGGCACGTGCATCGAAAAAGCCGGGGCGCACCCAGATGATCAACTTCTTTAGTCTGGGTAATCCAGATCAGCGCCTGGTTGACTTACCCGGCTATGGCTATGCCGCCGTACCAGAAGCCATGAAGATCGTATGGCAAAAAGAGCTGGAAAATTACCTGATTCATCGCCAGAGCCTGCAAGGTCTGGTGTTATTGATGGACATCCGTCACCCTCTGCAGCACTTTGACATCATGATGCTGGAATGGGCCTATTCACGTAAACTGTTCGTGCATGTGTTATTGACCAAATCTGACAAACTGAATCGTGGTCCAGCCTCTAAAGTCCTGCAAGAAGTGAAAGCCAAGCTGAAAAAAATGAAGCTGGACTTTTCGATTCAGCTGTTCTCTTCCCTCAATAAGCAAGGTCTGGAAGAACTGGCCAGTGTGATGGGGGGTCGCCTGAATTTCACGCTGGATCAGACCGTTGAGTTTGACCTGGACAGCATTCCTGACGCGGTAGCCGATGAACTGGATGAACCACAAGAATCGATGTGTATAGAAGAAGATGAATCAGAGGCTCAAATTGCCGATGATGCGACGGATGAAAGCCGACAAGCCGATTAATCAGGATAATCCCCCCAAATTCATCATTAATTGATATTTCAATGTCCCGTATTGCTAATCACAATGCGGGATATTTTTTTCATACTGATTTTTACCGCATGTAGAGCATTACACGTTAAAACAATAAGGACAGTATGATGAAACTTTTCTCCCGTTTAAAAAACTCTAAACTCGGCTCATCTATCAGCTATTATATTCAGCCACGTAAAGTAAAATTTGAATGGCAAGACACGCCCGTGGACTGGATTCCACAGCAGCCTTATGTAAGCTATTTCATCAATGAAATTAATATGATTTTACCTGCTGGCGAATTCTGGTTTTGTCGCCTGTATAATAAAGTTTTGCCCCAAATTCGTGATGAAAAACTGAAACAGGATGTGCAAGCCTTTATCCGCCAAGAAGCAATGCATGCTCAAGCGCATAACTCTGCCAATTATGAATATTTAACCGTGCGCAATATTGATATCCAGCGCAACCTCAATGTCATGAATTTCCTGTTTAGCCGATTACTGGCCGACCAGCCTTTAGGCCTAAAGATTCCTTCATTACTTGAACATCAATGGGATTTATTTCGCCTCGGCATTATCGCCACGGTGGAACACATGACCTGCGTACTGGGTAAATATGCCCTGTATAATCAGGAATGGCAGAAACTGGGAGCAGACCCAGCCATGCTGGATCTGATTAAATGGCACGGTGCAGAGGAAATTGAACATCGTACTGTCGCCTTTGATTTATACCGTCATTTAGGTGGCGGTTATATTGCCCGTTATTACCTCAGCATCATTGTGATTGCGGCCGTAATTGGCCTGTGGGTTGATGGCACTGCCCATCTGATGAAACAAGACCCCCGCTTTAAAGCGATCCGCCCGGCCGTATACAAGCCGTGGATCTGGCGTGAATGGTATGCGATTGCACAACGTAACAATAATTTAATACCCAGTCCATTTTGGCTCATCTCACAGCAGCTGGGATATCTGATGCCATGGTACGATCCACTGCACGAAGCCAAAACTGAAGATGCGATTGCTTATCTGGCATCCTCCCCGGCAGCCAAACGTGCAACACAGCTGAAAGTGGCATAATCCCCCCATTCATCACTTAAGCCGCACGATACAATAATGCCTACCCAGCAGGGTCAATGCCCTGCTTTTAATTTGTTCGCAGTATATGGAAATAACAAGAAATACGGCGTGTGCACGCCTGCATTTCCGTCATTAAATTTGCAGGGCGCGACCTGGCGGCAGCCTTGGATTTTTATCGTGAAGGCTTGAGTTTAAGCAGTGAAGGCGTCATCGGTGAGGAATTTGGTTAGGACGCTGCGGCATTTATTGAACTGCAATCAGGTTTAAAACTGGCTTTATGGCCGCAAAGCAGCATTCAACAGGATAACTGGACTGACGCTGAGTGCAATATGCCCCACACACATGAGCTGGGGACAAAAAATCTATAATCCTCTGAAGGTCGGTCAAGCAATGGCTCAGGCAGAAAATACCGGCGCCAAAATTATCAGAGCTGCACAAGCCAAGCGCTTACGAGGGTTATACAGTGTATGTGCAGGATCTGGAAGCTAGCTCCTGAAAATCATGTTTAACCCCCCAGTTCGGAAGTGGACTAAGTCTGTTGTGGCTCACGGGTATAACGATCGACCACCACGCTGATCATCATGTCACCCTGTACATTGACCACGGTACGCACTGTATCCAGCAGACGGTCGATCGGTAACAGAATCGCAATCGCTTCGGCAGGCAGCCCCACGGATTGCAGCACCATAATCATGGTTACCATTCCGGCACTAGGAATACCTGGTGCACCTAAAGAGGCAATCATTGCCGTGGCACAGACAATCAGCTGCTGCCCCAAACTCAGGTCTAGCCCCATCAGGTTAGCAATAAACAATGCTGCTGCTGCCTCATATAAGGCCGTGCCATCCATATTCAACTGAGTGCCTAAAGGGATAACAAAGCCGGCTGTTTGTGGGCGTACCCCTAAATTTTCCTGTGCACATTTTAAAGAGAGCGGCATGGTGGCAGAACTGGAACTGGTGGCAAAAGCAGTGATCAGAGCGCTACGGGTGCCCTTAAAGAAAGTCAACGGGTCCATTTTCCCGAAGAACCACAACAGAAGTGGCAGCACCACTACACCATGAAAAATCGTAGTTCCAGTCACCACTGCCGCAAACTCGGCCAGACGGCTGAGCACAGAAATATCTTCGGTTGCAATCAGTTTGGCCAATAAGGCAAAAATTCCTATCGGCGCCAGTTTCATTACCCAGCCAATCATTAACATCATGATGTCAAAAAACTGATGACTGAGTTTACGCACGGTACGAAAGCGGTCACCTCCTGCCACCAGCGCCACCCCGATAAACAAGGCAAATACCACCACTGCCAGCACATTGCCATCTGCAAAGGCCTTAAAAGGATTAATCAGGGTATTTTGAATAAAATTGGTGAAAAAGGAGGACGGTGTCAAGGTATCCGGCGTTTTATGCTGTACCATGGCATCTTGAAACATCACCACATCTACACCCTTGCCCACCTCAAATAAATGTGCACAAGTGAGTCCCAGAATCAGTGCTAAAGTGGTGGTCGTGACACAGCACATCAATGTGATTTTCCAGGTCCTGCTGAGCTGCCCGCCGGCTTGCAGGTTGGAGACTCCAACCACAATTGAGGTAAAAATCAGCGGGATCAGGATCATTTTAAGCAGACCAATAAAGATGCTACTCGCAATGCTGATTGCGTACAGGCTAATATTGAAAAACGGGATTTCTGGAAATAAAGTCAGTAAAAATCCAAACCCTACCCCCAAGACGGCGGCAATTAAAATCTGCGTATTCAAGCTCATTTTACGTGCATTTTTAATATTGATCTTAAGCGGCACTATGCCACGCAAGAACTAGAGAATCGAGTAATTTTTTATAAACACCCCTCTCTAAAAAAGCATCAAGCCGGATCTGGAGTCCGGCTTGATGTAGGTTTATATACTGATTTACTGGGTTTCAATTTCACGTAAACGAATCAGGCCTTCCTGAGTGGTACTACAGACCAGCTCGCCATTTTGCCACATCCGTCCAAAGTTCAGGCCGCGTGAACTGGCACTTTGCGTTGCCTCCATGTCATAGAGCATCCATTCATCTACCCGGAAGGGCTTATGAAAATACATGGCATGGTCAATACTCGCACACTGCAAGCTTGGAGATAGATAGCTCAGGCCATGCGGACGTAGCGCCGTGGTCATCAAGGTAAAGTCAGAATAGAACGCCGCAATAGCCTGATGCAGGGAGATGTCATCGACTTCTGCTGCAATCCGGTCATGGGTACGGATATAGTGTGCATAAGAAGGTGCTTCAGGCTGGGGCTGAAACGGATTTTGCGGATTGACCGGACGAATTTCGACATGACGTTCACGGGTAAAAGAAGCACGGACATTTTCCGGAATAAACTCAATCATCTGCTGGACCAAGGTCACTTCATTTTTCAGGCTTTCCGCTGGCGGATATTCAGGCTCTGAAATCTGATAGTTCAGCCCTTCTTCCTGCTGGGCAAAAGACACCATACACATAAAAATGATCCGGCCATGCTGGATTGCACGCACCTGGCGGCTGACAAAACTCTTGCCATCACGAATACGGTCAACCTCATAGATGATCGGAGCGTTAACATCGCCACCAAACAGAAAGTAGGCATGCAGAGAATGCGCTGGACGGTCTGTGGTATAAGAGGCCGCACGCAAGGCCTGACCCAAGACCTGCCCACCGAACACACGCTTGCCGACCAGATTGCGGCTAATTCCACGAAAAATATTTTCTTCTAACTTTTCTAAGCTGAGCAGCTCGACCAGTTCCTGGGTTAAGGCATTCATAGGTAACCTATTCGATGGCGGGGAAATTCCCCAGTAAAAATACACATGTATACAAATAAACTGGAATATTCTGCCATAAATTCAGACCAAAACCCTAAAGATTGCTTGACTGTCCTGTCATATCAATTGCACAAGCTACTAGGAAATACCTTGAATTTCGCGCTAAAATTGCACGGCTTCTGCTGAATGTGTTCAAAATGACATATCGTTTCTATAAAGAATCATACACAATCATTCCTCTTCAGAAGTCTAGTAGTTTTGGTCAGTAAATTAGGAGTAACTATGTCCAAGAATGGCTTTGGTCAAATCTACCGCAAGCTTTCAAGCAAGCTGCTTGATCTGGTGGTAACCCCTCAGGTTCTCGGGGAAGTACCAAGTGAAGTGACTGCTCCAGCCACTGACCAGACCGCCCCGGCATCACAGAAAATCATCTGCTACGTGTTACAGAATCACTCTCGCAGTAATGCGCTGGTCGTGGATGCTGAGACCCGTCGTCTGAAAATACCGCCGGCTCTGGATTCACTCGAGCTCGGTGAACTCAAAGAAAAAACCTCGCTGCTGTTCCTGCAGTATCATGATGATAATAATTTACTCAGCGCCCCAGCGCATGCTTTTCCGCCACGTCTGCTACGTCTGATTGAGGCACTGGAAAAACATCCGGAACTGGATGTCGAACTAATTCCGGTCACGGTGCTGTGGGGACGTGAGCCTGAAAAAGAAGATTCTTGGTTTAAACTGTTATTTACCGATACCTGGTCGACTCCAAGCCGGGTAAAACAGCTGGTCAATATCGGCCTGCACGGTCGTCAGTCTTATTTAGAGTTTCATGAGCCGAAGTCCTTGCGTGCCATGATTGACTTTGCCAAAGAAACCCATCCGAATTTATCGCCGGCCACGTATATCGTCTGCAACCTGAACGATTATCTGGACGCGCAGCGTGAAGTGGTACTCGGGCCAGATCTGTCAGATCGACGTAATGTCATGCATGGCCTGATTAAATCGACCGATGTACAGGCAGCGATCCTGAACGAAAGTATCCGCAGCAAGATTTCAATGCTTGAAGCGGAGCGCCGTGCAATTGGCTATTTAAATGAAATTGTATCGGATTATTCGCACTCAACCGTGCGTTTTGCAGACAAGGCTCTGACCCGTTTATGGACCCAGCTTTATGACGGCGTCGAAGTGCATAACTTCAGCACCGTGCGTGAACTGGCCAAGGACTATGAAATTGTCTATACGCCATGTCACCGCAGCCATATCGACTATCTGCTTCTGTCTTATGTCATTTATAAACGTGGCCTGATGGTGCCTTATATTGCTGCGGGCGACAACCTGAATATGCCATTTGTGGGTCAGATTCTACGTGGTGGCGGTGCATTCTTCATCCGCCGGACTTTCCGTGGTAATGCCCTGTATACCACTGTGTTTAAGGAATATTTGTACAGCATCCTGTCACGTAATACCCCCCTGGAATATTTTATTGAAGGTGGCCGTTCACGCACAGGCCGTCTGCTTCCGCCAAAAACCGGTATGCTGGCCATGACGGTACACGGTCATTTACGTGGCAAGGCCAAACCGATTGTCTTCCTGCCGACCTATATTGGCTATGAACGTCTCATGGAAGGCGGCACCTATGTCGGTGAAATGAACGGGAAAGAAAAAGAAGCTGAATCTATTTTTGGTATTCTAAAAACTTTACGCAAAATTGAACGTATTTTTGGCAAGGTGCATCTAAACTTTGGTGAACCGGTGTTTCTGGATGACATGCTGAAACAGCATGGTGCGGAAAATATTCAGATTGCCAAGAATGATGATCCAATTCCAACTGCTGTATCTGAAGCCGTCAATAGTTCTGCTCAGGCAATTCTGGAAAATATCAATAGTGCCGTCGTCATTAACCCGGTTTCATTGCTGTCGTTGATCTTGCTGGCAACGCCAAAACACACGCTGGATGAAGAAGTCTGTATCAAGCAGCTGGATACCTACCGTAATCTGCTGATTGCCTTGCCATATGATGAGCGCATGCAGGTCACACCACTTTCAGGTAAAGAAATCGTGGCTTATGCCATGAAACTGAAACTGGTCAAACGCGTGAAACATGTGCTTGGCGATATTATTGCAATTGAAGATAATCAGGCTGTATTGTTAACCTATTTCCGTAACAACATCGTACATGCCTTTGTATTGCCATCCTTGATTGCAGCGCTGGTTGAACATAACGGTACGATTCGCCGTAAGGACGTAATCAATGTCAGCAGTACGCTTTATCCATTCCTGAAAGCCGAGCTGTTCCTGAAATGGGCAGAAGATAAAATTCAGGAACAGGTCAATGCCTATATTGACGCCTTAATTGCCAGCAAACTGATTGCTGAAGAAGGCGAAAATCTGGTGGCCCCTGCACCAAATACTGAAGCCTATCATCAACTGGAAGTTTTGACGGCACCGGTGACACAAAGTCTGGAACGCTATTATATGACGCTAGCCCTAATCACCCAGCGTGGTTCAGGCAATATCTCGACCCGTCAGGTAGAGGAACTGAGTCATTTGGTCGGTCAGCGTCTGTCCGTACTGTATGAATTCAATTCGCCAGAATTCTTTGATAAGGCCCTGTTCCAAAGCTTTATTAAAGTGCTGACCCAGAAAGGCTATCTCAGTACCAATGCAGACAATGCCATTGTCTATGATGAACAGCTGACCAATGTGGCGCAATATGCCAATCTGGTATTGGATGACGTGAAGCTCCAGATGCTACATCACATCACCGCCTTTACCGATGAAGAGCTGAAAGAAGTACTGGATGCGGTTGCGGCTGAACAGGCCAAAAAACGTGCCAGACGCAAGAAGAAAAAGTAAGTTTTAAATAAAAGAGAGGCCATTTGCCTCTCTTTTATTTTAGGAAGGATGCAGTTCGCTGCCAGATGTTCACTATGATTAAATCTTGGCTCCCTGACCCCTCTCCAACAAGAGTGAGTGTTTAATTCCTTTCTTAACAGAAAGAGGGAAAGCTTACTTCATCAACTCCAGATAATCCTGAAAACAGTCCGGATGGTTGAATCTAAATCCAGTTTTCTGCATTCGGGTTGCATACAGCTTTTTGCCTGTCACCTTGTGACTTTCCACCTGAAGCAAAGGAATCTGCATCTGCTGCTGGAACCATTGCAATACTTCAGCTAAAAGCTGAGGCTGGTTATTGGTCACAATATAAGAAGAATCAGGATGTTCCACGTGAATCAAGTGAGCAAGGAACCGTGCCAGATCTTCAATATGAATCCGGTTCGACCAGTGCAGATTCGGATAATGGGTCATGGATGCAGCCATGTGTTGCATCCGCCTGACCGAAGTGCCATAAATCCCGCTGGGACGGATAATCGTACATTGCTCAGGATAGGCGGCAAGATAAGCCTGCTCCATCTGCTGCAAAATTTTGCCCTGAGCATCCTGGGGATGGATTGCAGTGTCATCATCCACGCTTTCGCCGGCATTTTGTCCATACACCCGAGTCGATGAAACCACCACCATGCGTTTGACTGGATGCATGTTCAAGGCTGCCACAATGGGCTGAACCGAATCCAGATAGGTCTGCTGATAACCTTCAACCGCCCTTTGTCTTGAACTCAGTAAGACATAGACCCAGTCAATTGGTGCAACTGCTGTTAAATCCAGTGTATGTACATCCTGCATCAGATGAGTTGCAAATGAATCTGTTTTGGGACTTTGGCTAACTGTGCTAATTTGATGACCTTGTTCAAATAATTGTTTAGCTACCCGCTCGGATATTTTACCATAACCAATAAATAAAATATGCATTAAACACCGAATCACAGACCAGGTTGAGGAGACATGGCCGCAGTCCATCAGTTACAAGGCGTTGGCAATGCCGCCGCTGCTTTACTCGAAAAACTGAATATCTTGAATACTGATGATTTGCTTTTTCATCTGCCACGCGATTATGAAGACCGTAGCACGATCATTCCCATGAATCAATTAAACGTGGGACGCAGCTATTTGCTGGAAGGCACAGTCAAAGGAGTGGATTTTCCACCCGGCAAACGCAAGTCGATGGCGATTCTACTGGACGATGATTCTGGTAAAGTGACCTTGCGTTTTTATCATATCTATAAAGGAATTACCGACCGCTGCAAGCTGGGTAATCGCTTAAGAGTATTTGGCGAAGTTCGGGTCGGTGCGCGTGGTCTGGAAATGTATCATCCGGAACTGCAGGTCATTACTGAACACACCCCTCTGCCCCATACCCAGCTCACCGCCATCTATCCATCGACTGAAGGACTGACCCAGCCCAAACTGCGTGAATACATCAAGCAGGCACTGGAACTGCACAGTGATGATTTGCCCGAGCTGTTACCACAGAAATTTAGCAATGGCTATGATCTCAAGCAGGCACTGGAATATATTCATCATCCGCCACTGAATGCCAATATGGTGCAGCTCAGCCAAGGTTCACATCCGGCACAGCAGCGGCTGATTTTTGAAGAACTGGTCGCACATCAAATTAGTTTGCTGACCCGACGTTCTTTTCTCCAGCAGATTGAAGCCCCTTCATTTGCACCCAGTAAAACTTATGCCAAGCAGCTTTTGGCCAGTCTGCCCTTTGCAATGACCGGCGCACAAAAGCGGGTATCGAAAGAGATTGCCCACGACCTGAAACAAAACAAACCGATGTTGCGTCTGGTTCAGGGCGATGTTGGCGCCGGAAAAACCCTGGTTGCTGGAGTGGCGGCCTGTCATGCCCTGGAAGAAGGCTGGCAGGTGGCCTTGATGGCACCGACTGAAATTCTGGCTGAGCAGCATTATCTGAATTTTAAGCGCTGGTTTGAGCCACTGGGGCTGACTGTCTCCTGGCTCTCTGGCAAGCAAAAAGGCAAAGCCCGTGCAGCCTCCGAACAGCTGATCCGGGAGGGTAGCACGCATCTCGTGGTCGGGACTCATGCGCTGTTTCAGGAAAATGTCGAGTTTGCCAAACTCGGCCTGGTGATTATTGACGAGCAGCACCGTTTTGGAGTGGATCAACGTCTGGCGCTAAGAAACAAAGGACTGGATGGCATGTCTCCGCATCAGCTGGTGATGACTGCCACCCCGATTCCACGTACCCTTGCCATGTCGGCCTATGGTGATCTGGATACTTCAGTCATTGATGAACTGCCACCGGGCCGTACTCCGGTTCAGACCGTGACCATTCCACTTGACCGGCGTGAGGAGGTTTTACAGCGCATTGTAAGTAACTGCGCCGAAGATAAACAAGCCTATTGGGTCTGCACACTGGTGGAACAGTCGGAAACGCTGGATGCCCAAGCCGCCGAAGCGACTTTTGCCGAAATTAAGGAGCGTTTTCCGGAGCTGAATATCGGCCTGGTGCATGGCAAGATGAAAGCCGATGAAAAACAGGCCGTGATGCAGCAGTTTAAACAGAATGAACTACAGCTGTTAATTGCCACTACCGTAATTGAGGTCGGAGTCGATGTTCCGAATGCGTCAATTATGGTCATTGAAAATGCTGAACGCCTGGGTCTGTCACAACTGCATCAGCTGCGTGGCCGGGTTGGTCGCGGTGCCAAAGCCAGCTTCTGTGCCCTGCTCTATAAGCATCCCCTGTCACAAAATGGTCAGGAACGCCTGCGCATCATGCGAGAAACCAATGACGGCTTTATGATTGCTGAAAAAGATCTGGAATTACGTGGTCCGGGAGAATTACTGGGAACCAAGCAGACAGGTGATATGGGCTTTCGGGTGGCTAAACTGGAGCGTGATGATCATCTGCTGGGTCAGGCACACTATGTGGCCCAGCAAATGCTGAAAGATTATCCAAAACAGGCAGCAGCCTTGCTCAAACGCTGGCTTCCCGAGGCACCGCGCTATGCCTATGTTTAATATACTGCAACAGGGCAAGCACTGGCTGAACCGTTTACAGCCCTGCCAGTTATGCCACACGGACCATCAAGCCCTGCATTCTGTCTGCCAGGATTGCTGGCAGCAGTTACCGTGGGCTCATCAGACCATTCAACGTCAGGACATCCTGTTTCAGGTGGCCTGTGATTATGCCTATCCGATGGATCGCTTAATCCAGTTATTTAAATATGAGCAAAAGCTGCATCTGGAGCCGCTTTTGGCCGGTGCCCTGCTGAGTTTGAATTTCCCAAAAGTCAGTGCTGTGGTGCCGATGCCGATCTCTACAGAACGTCTGGTCGAACGCGGCTATAACCAGTCTTTATTACTGGCCAAGCAGGTAGCCCGACAACTCAATGTGCCGCTCTGGCAGCCTGTTCAGCGTATGAAACAGCATTCACAAAAAGGTTTAAGCCGTCTGGAACGCATGGAAGATATTGAAGCGCAGTTCCAAATCGTAACTTCTTCAACAATACGCTACCGGAAAGTCCTGATCATTGATGATGTCGTTACAACGGGCAGCTCGGTGCGTGCTTTAAGCCACAAACTCAAAGAGCTGGGGTGCCAGCATATTTATGCAGCTTGTCTGGCTGGCGCCAGAATGTAATCTCAATCACACGGATACCAACAGATATTCTTTTACCCAAGGTATGACAATTTCTGTCGTCAACGGAGCCAACTGGACATCCTTCTGCCCTACGTCTACCCATTTCATCTCAACAATTTCAGCCTTAATATGCGGCTCAGTAGCCAGCTCAACCAGATAGACATAACTGATGAGCTGATGATCAGGCTCATTGGCGGCCAGTGTTTCAAAGCGTCCTATACATTGCTGTATTTGCGCCTGACAGCCAATTTCTTCCTGAATTTCCCGTAACAGGGTTTGTTCAGGCGCTTCATCCGGCTCCAGCTTTCCACCCACCTGCATAAAACAGTCTGTTCCCTGCTTGCGAACCACCAGCAACTGCTGGCTTGAATTTAAAATGATAGCTGCTGCCACTGTAATTGTGTTCATGGATCTGGTGCGAATCAAAGAAAGAGCGCTATTTTACAAGATCGGTTTGATCAACCATACCCCATTTTGCTTCAGGCGACCGATAGCTTTCAAACTGCTCTAAAATATCCTCAAGATGATCACTGACAATTAATGCATCGGTAAAACGTGCCTTGGTAAATCCTTGCTCTGTGGTCATTCGGATAAACTTGAGCAGGTCGTCATAAAAACCATCTACATTTAAAAATGCACAGGGTTTCTGATGAATACCCAGCTGTGCCCAGGTCCACTGCTCAAAGATTTCTTCCAGTGTTCCCGCCCCACCCGGAATGGCAATAAACCCCTGGGCCAGCTCAGACATTTTGGTTTTACGCTCATGCATGTTGTCTACCACAAACAGCTGGGTAATATCCGGATGCGCCAGCTCACGGTTGACCAGTGCCCGTGGAATGACACCCGTAACTTTACCCCCAGCAGCCAAGGCACTGTCTGCAACCACACCCATCAAGCCCGACCGGCCACCGCCATAGACGAGCATTTGCTGTCGTGTGGCCAATGTCTGTCCGACCTGTTCGGCAATTTGTGCATAACGCGGTTCTGAGCCTAAGGCTGAACCACAAAAAATTGCGATAGAATTCATCATTTTCATCATTCCATTAAGCGAATAGTGTACCAGAGTGTGCTCTGACAGTTTTTTTTCAAAAATAACCCTACAATCAGTGTTTTTATTTAATTCCTTGTCTAAAATACCTCCATTCAGATTTACATACTGCGCAGGGGAGAAAAGAGAGCATGCTTGAAGCTTTTTATGCCACAGGGCGCGGTAGCTTAGAAGATGCCACCATCAATGGTGATTTCGACCTGCATTCGGAATTAGTCTGGGTCGATTTAATTGCACCTTCACAGGAAGAGCAACAATGGATCCTGGACGCCTATGGGCAAAACCTGCCGACTTTAAAATCGCTGGAAGATATTTCTTCAAGTGCCCGATTTTACCGTGATGATGACGGTATTTTGCATGTCAGTACCTATTTTTTAACGAAAAATAAAAATTATCAGCTCGAAAGTGAACATGAAGATGAAGCCAGCATTCTGGCAACAGTTCAGACTGTGGCTTTCATCCTGCACAAGGAGCGGCTATTCACCTTACGGGGTGAAAAACTGGTTGCTTTCCGGGCCTTCCGGGCGCGTGCACGCCGTAATGATTATGAAATCGACTACAACGATCCGACCTGGATTCTGCTTGGCCTGCTGGAAGCCAAGCTGGATGAGCTGGCCGATATTCTGGAAGATGTACATAAAGACCTGGAAAAATATTCCACCGAAGTCCTGAATAACCGGCATCGGGAACAGATTCTGGATCTGGATGACATGATTACCCGTCTGGCCCAGCTGGAAGATATGCTTGGAAAAGCGCAGCTCTGTTTAATTGATTTACGGCGAGTGCTGACCTTTCTGTCCCGTCCCCGAGCATTGGGCAGTCATATTTACGATGCAGATATTCGCGAGTTGAGTGAAGATGTGCGCTCGCTGGTCGAACATGATGCGTTCCTGTTCCAGAAAGTCCGCTTCCTGCTGGACACCACCTCCGGATTTATTAATACTGAACAGAATGACACCATTCGTCGCTTCTCGATTTTACCGAGTATGCTGGCACCTCCGATGCTGATTGCCAGTATCTACGGTATGAACACCGATGTACTGCCTTTCGCTCAAGGAACGATGAGCTTTGTGATGGTCAGCATCATTCTGATTGGTTTTCTGATTGGCCCATTAATTTACTTTAGATGGAAGAAGTGGATTTAAAGGACGTTGCAATCCTCTCTCCCTATGGGAGAGAGTTAGAGAGGGTTATGAATAATTTACCTCTCCCTAGCCCTCTCCTATCAGGAGAGGGAACCTCATACATTCAATTCTATAAAAATAAAAAAGCACCCATCGGTGCTTTTTTTTAATTGATGATCTGCAAATCATCCTGCAAATGACAGGCTTGAATGATCTTCATCATTTTGGCAGGCACTGCCTTAAACTGAAGTCCTTGCGCCTGTGGGGTCTGACGTAACCAACGGACTAGAACCGCCAGAGCCAAGGTACTGCCATGTTCCAGTGCGGCCAGATTCACCACCAGCGGAAACTGGCTTTGTGCCTGAATCACGCGCAGACCTTTTTGATAATAGTCCTGCGCATTTTCATAATTAATTTGACCTGACACCTGCAATTCCTGATCATTGAATTGGATCACAGCTCACCTATCTTGTTATTTCTTGTCAATTGCTGCTTCTGCATCCGGCTTGAAGTTGGCAATGGCCTTATCCAGATTACCGCCATTACGTTTTACAGTGGCCGCAAACTGGTTACGGAACTGAAGACCCAGATCAATACCAGAAACGTTGATGTTACGGATTTTCCATTGCGAACCTTTATCCACCAGCTGGAAAGCCACCGGAATTTTCTCGCCATTGTTATTAAAATCAATCGTCACTACCGGGTTTTTGCTATTGCTGGCTTTGTATGGACGGATGTTATAGGTCTGATTACTGAACTTGGAGAACGCCGTACCATAATTCACAATTAAAGTTTCACGGAAGTTTTTCTCAAACTGTGCACGCTGCGCCGCAGTACTGTACTGGTTGGTTGCATAAGTTCCCATCACAATACGGGTGAAAGACTGTGAATCAATATACGGATCAAGATTTTGACGGATAATCGTTTTTACCAACGCAGGATTATTCTGCAATTTGGCATGATCAGCTTTGAGGCGTTCAATCAAGCCATCTGCCACTTTTTTGATAAATGCAGGCGGCGTTTCAGACGGTGCAGCAAACACAGTACCGGTCATCATGGTGGAAAGAATGCTCACGGCAAGCGTTTGTTTTACTAGAGTCTTCACTCGAATCTCCTCAATTTACTATTCAACAAATGCAGGTTCTGCATCGGTTGTTCCTGAAAATGCAGCATCTTCCGGGTTATCTGACGATTTGCCGGCACCACCGGTAATAAACTTCGTCACTAGGTCTTCAATTTCCATGGTGCCTTGGGTATTGGCAATCTGATCACCACGTTTGAGATAGTTCAGACCGCCACCTGGGATGATTTTTAAATACTTTTCACCCAATAAACCATTGGTTGCTACCATAATATAAGCATCTTCATCAATATTAGTGATGGATTTCATGTTATCTAACAGTTGCTTTTCCATTGTTTTTTGTTGAGCAGGATCTGCGGCCGTATAATCGGAACTATAACGTAACTCTTCTAATGCTTCTTGCTGGACCTGTTTCAGCTGCTCAGCATTAAAGGTTGTCAGGGAGCCATCCAGTGTCATATGTACAGTGGCTAAACGGGTTACCGGATCAAGCGTAATCTCATCGACCTGGCCGACTTTGACACCACTTAACGCCACTTTGGCACGCGGCTTGATTCCATTGACATTTTCAAAGGTCGCCGTCATTTTATAGCTGTCCGCGATATTGGTTCCTACCAGTCCACTGACACGCATGGCCAGGAAAAACAGTGCAATACCAAACAGAATGACAAAAACACCAACGGCCAGCTCACTTGTACGTGATTTCATTAAATACCTCCGAACATGACCGCAGTCAACACGAAATCAAAGCCTAAAACGCACAATGAAGAATACACCACTGTACGCGTTGTAGAAGTTGCAATACCTTCCGAAGTTGGCTCACAGGCATAGCCCTGATATACCGCAATCCAGGTACAGATTAATGCGAATACAAAACTTTTAATAATAGTGCCATTCAAAATATCTTTATAGAATTGCACCGTATTTTCCATTCCACTCCAGTAGGCGCCTTCATCTGCCCCCAAAAAGTCCACTCCGACCATTTTGCCCCCCATAATTCCGACAGCAGCAAAAATCACGGCCAGCATTGGCAGGCTGAAAATCCCCGCCCATAAACGCGGTGAAATCACTCTTTTGAGTGGATCAACACCAATCATTTCCATACTGGATAACTGTTCAGTGGCTTTCATCAGGCCAATTTCTGCAGTCAGGGCAGAACCCGCTCGTCCGGCAAACAGCAAGGCTGCAACCACAGGTGCCAATTCACGCAACAAAGTCAAAGCAACTGCGGTACCCAGCATGGCCTCACTGCCAAAAGTCGCCAGAATGGTATACATCTGCAAGCCCAGTACCGCCCCAATAAACAGACCGGACACCACAATAATCAGCAGCGATAATACGCCTACCCGATACATCTGGTAAATAAACAGTTTGACACCGATCCAGGTGGGCATGGAAAACAGAATCTGCAACAGCATCAGGGCCGCAACCCCTATACCGCGGACACGCTCAATCACACGTCTCCCCAGCTGGGCGATAGCATTCATGAACGCACCTCATCATTTAAATAGGGTTTATGGCTGAACTGATAATCCACAGGCCCTGCGACGGCTCCGGTCAGGAACTGCTGAACAAAAGCAGAAGGATGGGCTTTCAGCTCTGCCGGTGTGCCCTCCCCCTGGATTTTTCCTTCTGCCACTACATAGATATAATCGGCAATCGATAAGGTTTCTGCCACATCATGCGAAACAATAATGGTCGTTAAATCCAGTGCTTCACGTAATGAGCGGATCAAGCGGGTCAGAACCCCCATCACAATTGGATCTTGGCCGGCAAATGGCTCGTCATACATGATCAGCTCCGGATCCAGCGCAATAGCTCTTGCCAGTGCCACCCGACGATTCATCCCACCAGACAACTCTGAAGGCATCATCTGCTCAGCGCCACGTAAACCCACAGACTCCAGTTTCAGCGCTACAATTTCAGCAATCAGATGTTCAGGTAATTTAGTATGAGCACGGATTGGAAAGGCTACGTTTTCATAGACACTCATGTCAGTAAACAAGGCCCCACTCTGGAAGAGCATACCCATACGCGCACGCGCCGAAAAAAGCTCGGATCGCGACATCTGAGCAATATCCCGCCCATCGAGCAGGACTTGCCCCTGATCTGGCGTCAACTGGCCACCAATCAAGCGCAATAATGTTGTTTTACCGGTCCCGGATGGACCCATAATAGCGGTAATCTGTCCGCGACGAATGCTGAGGCTCACATCTTCATAAATCACACGTTCCCCGCGCTTGAAGCTTAAATTCTTTACTTCAATCAGAGAAGGCATAGTTTGCGCTGTTTGATTTTCCATAGTTGAGTGGATTCCTGCATTTTTTCAGCATGCGTACGATAAAGAAACAAAGTTCAAAATATTAGCATTTGCAAAAGAAGGGTCAAGGTTATGAAAAGCAATACGGTCTACTGTCAGGTCTATTTCTTAGAATGAAAAATTTTATCAGGCTGGATTCTAACAGAGTCTCGTCAATTAAAAAAATAATAGAGATAAAAAATAATATTACACAAAACCAAAGCCAATGCGAGATAAGGCATTAGTAGCTCAAGCACAGTAAAACGTAACATCCGAATCTTCCTATTCTTCAATTATCACAAGTTATAATAAATTTGACTCAGTATACATTTTAATTGAAATAAGTAAAAAGATAGGCATAAAAAAACCAGCGTTTCCGCTGGTTTTTTTAGGTCAGATTCAATTAGTCATTGAATTTACGACGTGGTTGGCTCTCGCCACCAAATGAACGTTCACCACGTGGCTTGTCATCAAAGTTACGACGTACTGGGCGATCACCTGCATCACGCTTTGGACGATCATCAGCGAATGAACGCGCTGGACGGTCACCAAAATTACGCTTTGGACGATCATCGCCAAATGAACGTGCTGGACGGTCACCAAATTCACGTTTTGGACGGTCATTGAAAGCACCTTCACGACGTGGTTTGTAATCTACACGGTTACCGCGGTTATCATCGTTATTATCAGTACGAGGACGGTCACCAAATTCACGACGTGGACGGTCATTGTTGAACTCGCGGCGCGGACGGTCTTCACCATTGAATTCACGACGTGGACGGTCATTATTAAATTCGCGGCGTGGACGATCTTCATTGAAGTCACGACGTGGACGGTCAGCAAAGCCACCTTCACGACGCGGACGATCACTGTTGAAGTCACGACGTGGACGATCTTCGCCAAATGCTGGACGTTCGCCACGAGGTTTATCATCAAAGCTACGGCGTGGACGGTCATCACCACCTTCACGACGCTTGAAATTGCTTTCGCCTTCAAAACGACGACCGCCACCGAAACCACCGCGACCACGACCGCCGCCATCACGACGACCACGACCACCGTCACGGCTACCGCGTGCAGGAGGTGGAGATGGCTCCAGACCTTCAATTTCAGATACATTTAAACGTGCATCAAGGAAGTCTTCTAGAGCACGGATCTTGCCACGCTCACGGTAAGTTGCCAAAGTAATGGCCTTACCGGTACGACCCGCACGGCCTGTACGACCAATACGGTGTACATAATCTTCGTTCTTCATTGGAAGACCAAAGTTGATTACGTGAGAAATTGTTGGTACATCTAGACCACGAGCAGCAACATCAGTCGCTACTAAAATCTTGGCACGACCTTCACGGATGCTGCGTAAACGACGGTTACGAACAGTTTGCGGCATGGCACCGTGTAGTGCAACAACTGACAGACCTGCTTCAGAAAGCTCTTCAGCCAGCATGTCGGTGTCTTCTTGAGTTGATGCAAATACCACAGCCTGGTCTACATCTTCTTCGCTTAACCAATGTGTTAACAGTTTTTTCTTATGCTCGAAACCATCAGTCCAGTGTAAAGTCTGGGTGATATCTGTATTTGTTGAGTGACCAGTTTCAATCGCAATACGCTCTGGATCATTCATCATACGTTCAGCAAGCGTGATAATACGTGGAGCAAATGTTGCAGAGAACATTAAGGTCTGCTCACGATTTCCAGCCAAATCACCAATTGCTTCCAGATCTTCAGAGAAGCCCAGATCCAGCATACGGTCTGCTTCGTCTACGATCAAAGCATTTACTTTATCGAGTTTGAGCTGACGACGGTTAACAAGATCCAGTAAACGACCTGGGGTTGCAACAACCACTTGTGCGCCTTTTAACTGCTGGATTTGTTTACCAAATGGCATGCCACCCATGATTGCAGCAATACGCACACCTTTCATGTGACGTACAAGTGCAATGGCATCCTGACTCACCTGTTGAGCCAATTCACGTGTAGGACAAAGAACCAGAATTGAAGGCTGAGTGATCGCTTTCATACGTTCTTTGAATGGTACAAAGGTATCTTCGTTTGCAAGTGCGTTCAACGTTGGAAGAAGGAACGCTGCTGTCTTACCCGAACCTGTCTGGCTAGATACCAAAAGATCTTTGCCTTCAAGTGCAGCGGGAATAGATTGTTCTTGTACAGAAGTCGGAGCAGTAAAGCCTAAACCTTGTAGAGCTTGTTGTAACGATTCGTGTAAAGAAAATTCAGCAAAAGTTTTGCTCATAGAGTATTTCACCCGAAAATAGGGTGCTCCATTAAAAATAAAGTCAAATGGACATCGACAAAAAGCGGCACAGCAATAAACACTGAAAAAGAGATGATTCAGCGGCGATCCGAGTAACGACGATGTGATATAACGCACGCATGATTAAGCATAACCTGAAGGAATCGCTTTAGCGATTGGGGCGCGAGATATCGTCCTCTCTTTGGACCGCACGCGCATACACAATGATAAGAAGAGAAATGTTCAGGTAACGAACAGAAATTAAGTGCGTGCCAAGATTATAGCAGGATAATTTATAAAGTCATCCGCTTTTCGTATTATTTTGTTTAACCGTCAATTTTTTCATCATTTTCCGAAACTTAGCTTAGGTGAAAAAAGCAGCTTATTCTCCATTTGGCCAATTTCCCCTAAACTCTTATGACTAAACAGATGAATCAAAAGTATTTTAGAAGCAATCTCAAATGAATAATTTGCAAGAAAAAAGGCATCCCGAAAGATACCTTTTTTCATATTCGATTAAAGCCGATTATTTGGCTGCTTCACCCCAAGCAGGAACAACTGCTTGCATTAACGGTTTAAGCATCTTCATTGAGCAAGCCAAAACCTGACCATTTTCCATAGAGTCGCTACCGCCACGTGCATCCACCACAGTACCGCCCGCTTCTTTCACAATCAGCTCACCTGCTGCAATATCCCAAGGTTTCAAGCCAAGCTCGAAATACCCATCAAGACGGCCAGCCGCCACATAAGCCAGATCCAGTGCCGCAGAACCTGCACGGCGGTATTGAGCACCCGCTTCGGTCACATTTAACAATGATTCAAAATGGTTCTTGGCATAAGACACAACTTCACCATTACGTTTGGCACGGTAAGCATGACCTACGGCCAAGAAAGTATTATTCAGACTGTCTTTTATATTGACACGGATACGGCGCTGATTCAGCATCGCACCGCGACCACGGCTTGCAGAGAACAACTCATCTTTTACCGGATCATAAATTACGCCGTGCTGAGTCACGCCTTTGTGCTGAACTGCAATAGAAATACAGAAATGCGGAAAACCGTTGATAAAGTTAAGTGTGCCATCCAGCGGATCAATCACCCAACACCAGTCAGCGTCATGACCTTTACCTTCCTGATAGCCAAATTCTTCACCAAGGAAACTGTGATTTTTATAGCTTTTACGTAGAGTATCGATAGTCAACTGTTCCAGATAACGGTCTACACGCGTTACCGGACCATCAATGCCTTTTTCTTCGACTTGCAGATCGAGTTTATGACGATTCTGATGCGCTTTTAAAAGCTCTTGACCAACTAATTGAGCCGCACGCGCAGCCATCACCACCATAGGTTCCATTGAACACCCACTACAAATTTGAAGATATTGATAAAGAATAATGCATAAAAGCCCGCATATTTTAGCAAATATTCGGGCTTTTTGGGAAAAAATGTGTCTAAAGTTTTTAAATACTTAGGATAGAACGCTTTGTGCCAGTTTAGACCAGGCCTGAGCAATGGATTTTTCAATACCTTGTGCATCAAGTCCAGCTTGTTGCAACATCTGGCTATGTGTTGCCTGTGCCATAAAGGTATCGTCCAGCCCCAGATTTAACATTGGCTTCACGATCTGTGCTTCAGCCAGATATTCATTGACTGCACTACCAGCACCGCCCATGATCGCATGCTCTTCGACAGTAACAAATAAACTGGTGGAGTGTGCAAGCTGATCCAGCATACTGGTATCTAAGGGCTTAATGAAACGCATATTGATGACACGTACGCCAACGTCATAGCGACTGGCAAAAGCCTGAGCTGCTTCTAGGGCTGCCTGGACCCGACTACCGAAAGCCAGAATTGAAATATGCTCATCAGATTGTTCGTTCAGGCTGAGCAGAGCCTCTGCCTGACCAATCGGCATCTCGACCATAGTTTGCTGGATTTCAACCCCCAGCCCATTACCACGTGGATAACGTACCGCAGCCGGACCATTATAAAGGTAAGCCGTATGCAACATCTGACGGCATTCATTTTCATCTTTAGGCGCCATAATCACCAGATTTGGAATTGTGCGCATATATGCATAATCATAGGCACCGGCATGTGTCGGCCCATCTTCACCGACCAGCCCCGCCCGGTCGATGCCAAAGGTCACATCCAGATTCTGTAAGGCCACGTCATGCACCAACTGGTCATAACCGCGCTGCAAGAACGTCGAGTAAATGGCGACGACCGGTTTTAAACCTTCACAGGCCATACCGGCCGCCAGTGTCACCGCATGCTGCTCGGCAATGGCAACATCAAAGAAACGTTCCGGATAGTCTTTGGCAAACTGGACCATGCCTGAACCTTCGCACATGGCGGGAGTAATAGCCAGTAGGCGTTTATCTTGTGCGGCCTCATCACAGAGCCATTGCCCGAATACGTCTGAATATTTGGGCGCCATCTTGACTGCTGCGACCGCATTCAGTTTGCTAATGGCATGATATTTAATCTGATCCGATTCAGCAGGCGCAAAACCTTTACCTTTTTTGGTGTAGACATGAATCAGACGTGGTCCGGTCCGCTTTTTCAGGGCATTAAATACATGAACCAGTTGCTGGACATCATGACCATCATAAGGACCAAAGTAATCAAAACCAATGGCTTTAAACAGGTTATCAGCGGCATCAGTTGCCGCGCTGTGCAAACGTGAGTTATACAGCCATTCTGGATGTGGCTGTACATAGGCCTCACCCTCTTCAGTTACATTGACAAATTCACCACGCTCCCAGATTGCTGCAAGATGCTTGGCAAAACCGCCCGTACTGCATGAAATTGACATATCATTGTCATTTAATACAACCATCAGGTTGGCATGATGTGCCACCGCATCATTCATGGCTTCAAAGGCCATACCTGCGGTCATGGCACCATCGCCAATAATTGAAACCACTTCACAGGGATCATTCTGATAACGACGTGCCAGTGCCATGCCCAAGCCAGCAGAAATTGCGGTGGAAGAGTGGCCTACCCCGAAGGTATCAAACTCGGATTCGTCACGGGCTGGAAACGCAGCCAGACCGTCCTTGGCACGAATCGTGATCAACTGTTCCCGGCGTCCGGTCAAAGCTTTATGCGGATAGGCCTGATGACCCACATCCCAGATCAGGCGATCATGCGGCGTCTGAAAGCAATAGTGCAAAGCCACAGTCAGCTCAATTACACCGAGGTTGGCACCAAAATGCCCTCCACTTTGCCCAGCAGCATACAAAATGAATTGACGTAACTCATCCGCCACTTGCTCTAGCTGGCTTTGCTCAAGTGCACGCAGTTGCTGAGGATGATCAATTCCATCTAGCAATGGTGTTACAGGACGTTGAGTTGGAATTTCTGTATACAACATATATGGCAAAGCCTTCTAAAGCCTGGCAAATGCTAAGCGAGGTCAATGGGGAGTACCCGATCATATAGTTGAATTGTAGCAGCTTCAATTCAGCTACGCTTCTAGCGACGCATTATTACACAATGATTTCATCGGGGTAAAAAATTTGCAGGCTACGATTATCCTGAATAACCTCACTATTTATCAACTATTATCGTTCGCTTTCTTAAAAAAAGAAAATGTTCTCCACAAAATCCCCTGTGCAATTCTACTAATGTTTAATCATTAGGCTATACTTTAGTTACTTTTTAGGATTTTACGGGTTCAGCTGTGCCAATCGAATTTGTCGCAACGTCAAGATTACCGACCGCTCATGGTGAATTTAAAATTACTGTTTTTCAAGACCCTAAGACAGGAGAGGAACATATTGCGCTCTCTAAGGGTTTAGATGAACCCACTGATGAGCCAGTCCTGGTTCGTGTACATTCAGAATGTCTGACCGGTGATGCCTTTGCTTCCCTGAAATGTGACTGTGGCCCGCAACTGCAGGCCACCCTCAAGCTGATTAATGAAGTTGGCTGCGGTGTAATTTTATATCTGCGCCAGGAAGGACGTGGAATAGGCCTGACCAACAAGATTCGCGCCTATGCCTTGCAGGATCAGGGACATGATACGGTCGATGCCAACCTGATGCTCAATCTGCCGGCAGATGCACGCCAATATGATATGTGCAGCATTATGTTGGATCATTTGGGAGTGAAAGCAGTACGCCTGATCACCAACAATCCGCTTAAAATTGATGCGCTGACAGCACAAGGAATTCAAGTAATTGACCGTGTTCCCTTGACAGTAGGCTTGAATCCATTCAATGAGCAGTATCTCAAAACCAAGCATGAACGTATGGCACATATGTATCAGAAGGATGATTTTTAACGTCTGTTAAGAATCCCCTCTTCCTCCCTTTTCCCAAGGGAGGAAGTTTATTTCATTGAAGAAAGTTTTCCTCATCTCTCCTCCCGCGAAATCAGGATGCGATTAAATCGTCATCGAGAAAATCCGGTTTTCCGGCATGCGGCGCTTTAAATGCAAATCAAAGGCCATACAGATATTGCGGACAAAAGGTTTGCCTTTTTCCAAAATCGTGACTGATGCGTCTGCTATTTTAATCAATTCATCCTGCTGCATTTCTTCAAGCTGCTCCAGCACTTCCTCAATTTCAGCAAATTGCAGTTCAGGATTTTCCCATGAAGTACTAAAGCTGCACATCAGGTTGAGAATATGCTGGCGAATGATCAGATCTTCCCGAGACAGAATATGTCCTTTAAAGACCGGAATCTGATGCTGTTCCAGACATTCATAATATTCTTCGATCGTTTTCACGTTTTGCGCAAAGCTATACCAGCTGTCACTGATTGAGGAAATCCCCAGTCCAATCATGAGCTGGGTTTTGGAAGCGGTATAGCCCATAAAGTTGCGGTGTAAGGTCCCTGTTTGAAAAGACTGGTACATGCTGTCGCTGCTTAAAGCAAAGTGATCCATGCCAATTTCATGATAGCCTTGTGCCAGAAGCTTGTTCTTGCCTTCTTCATAGCATTGGCGCTTGAGTTCATCTTTGGGCACATCAGTATCTTTAAAGCCGCGCTGGCCATTGCCTTTAATCCATGGCACATGGGCATAGCTATACAAGGCCAGGCGATCCGGTAGCAATGAGTTGGTCTGGCCGATGGTATTTAAAACATCGTCCAGACTCTGAAAAGGCAAGCCAAAGACCAGATCATGCGAGATGGAGCTATAGCCAATCTCACGTGCCCACTCAGTGACCTGCTTGACATTTTCATAGGGCTGAATCCGATGGATGGCTTTTTGTACGGTTGCATTATAGTCCTGCACACCATAACTGACCCGGCGAAAACCCAGATCATACAACCCTTGCAAATGCTCACGCGTGGTATTGTTGGGATGGCCTTCAAAACTGAACTCATGCCCTACGGCAATGTCCGCCTTGAGTAAAATTCCCTGAATCAGCTGGGTTAAATGCTCAACTGAGAAGAAAGTCGGCGTACCGCCCCCCAGATGAATTTCTTTAATAAGAGGTTTATCTTGCAGCAATTCACAATACAGAGCCCACTCTTTCAATACGGCTTGAATATAAGGCTGCTCTACTTCGTGGCGCTTGGTGACACGCTTATGGCAGCCACAGAAGGTACACAGGCTTTCACAAAAAGGGAGATGAATATACAGGCTAATGCCCTCTGACTGATTCGACTCGTCAAAAGACCGCTTTAAGCTCTGCTTCCAGCGGGCCAGGGAAAAATCCTGTTCCTGCCAATATGGTACGGTGGGATAGCTGGTGTAACGTGGACCAGGAACATTATATTTCTGAATAAGAGATTTCATCTGAACCGACATGCTGTCCACCTGTGAGCAGATAAAGCCCGAAAAAATGAGTGTGCTCAGCTATTGTGAGATGCATCAAAAAAGAATTCAACCAAGCTCTCCGGTCGGGTTTGAGCCTGGCCCCGCCTGACCTCTTGCTGAGGTTGAGTCGGCCGCAGAGAAGGAGTATTGAGAAAAACACCTTAATTTTTAGGTCATTTTATGGTTTGATGTAAACAGCTTTTTAATCTCCTCATGAGGGTTCTGATGCAGCATCCAACATCTATGGATATTCAACGCGTTCGCGAATTTCTCCTCGACCTGCAAGCTCGGATCTGTGCAGCACTTGAACAGCAAGAACGGGCTGGCGGCGGTAGTGCCGAATTTGTGATTGATGACTGGGAACGTCCTGAAGGTGGCGGTGGCCGTTCCCGGGTTTTACAAGATGGCACGGTGATTGAAAAAGGTGGGGTAATGTTTTCCCACATTCATATATCCAACCTGCCGGCTTCAGCGACTGAACGCCATCCGAATATTGCCGGCGCCAAGGCTCAGGCCATGGGGGTATCGCTGGTCATTCATCCTCAAAACCCGAATGTACCAACCTCACATGCCAATGTACGTTTATTTGTGGCAGAAAAAGAAGGCCAGGATCCCATCTGGTGGTTTGGAGGCGGTTTTGATTTAACCCCCTTTTATCCCAATGATGACGATATTTTATCTTGGCATCAGACGGCACATGACCTGTGTGCACCCTTTGGGGCCAACGTGTATGCCGAACACAAAAAATGGTGTGATGATTATTTCTATCTGAAGCATCGTGACGAGCAGCGCGGGGTGGGCGGCCTATTCTTTGATGATCTTAATCAGTGGGATTTTGAGACCTGTTTCCAGTATATACAAGCTGTAGGCAATGGCTACTTAGAGGCTATTCTGCCTATTTTCAAGCGCAACCAGAACAAGGCATACACGCAGGCACAGCGCGATTTTCAGCTGTATCGTCGTGGCCGCTATGTAGAATACAATCTGGTCTATGACCGCGGTACGCTGTTTGGCCTTCAAACCGGCGGGCGGATCGAATCGATTCTGGTCAGTCTGCCACCTCTTACTGGCTGGTCATATCGTCCTGAATGGGCTGAAGGTTCAGCTGAGAAGCGCCTCACCGATTACTATCTTAAAGCGCACGACTGGTTAACAGAACTGAAAACCAAATAAGAATCCCCTACATAATTACATACAAAGTGTCCTCAAATAGAGGACATTTTCAATAGATAAATCATCTATACTCAAAAGCAATCCCTGAACCCGGGAATACCTTGCATATTGTCTGGTTCAATAATTTAATGACTGAGTAAAATAAAAATGTATGATGCCGATTTAAACCCTGCCCTTCTGGCCTTTTGGCTGTTTCTGATTACCTGTATTGCTGCGATTAGCACCGCTATAGTTAGCCATAATTTCGTTCTGGACAGTGTAGCTATCAGTGTCAGTGTCCTGACCGTTGCTGGCGTGGTGATCAGCATGGCGCTATTTCTGGCAGAACAGATTATTGAAACTTGTAGTTCTTGAAATTCGAACAGCTTAAATAAGCAGGCGCTTTAGTCCCCGGTCATTTTCACGTATATTGATGCGCATTTCAGCACATGGACACTGTGAAATGAGCAAGCAATTTGCTGTGGTCGGTAATCCCATTGAACAATCACGCTCTCCGGAACTTCATCAGGCTTTTGCAGCCAAAACCGGTATAGCATTAAACTATAAGAAACGTCTGGCGCCACTCGATGGTTTTAGCGCCAATATTCAGGAATTTTTCGCTCAGGGGGGCAGCGGCATGAATGTCACTGTGCCCTTTAAAGAGCAGGCTTTTGCTCAATGTCAGGTCCTGACCGAGCGCGCCAAAATTGCTAAAGCCGTCAATACACTCTGGATGCAAGAAGGTGTATTGCATGGAGATAATACCGATGGTCAGGGACTGGTCGAAGCCATTCGTGCCTTAGACTGGAATCTGGAAAATACCGATATCCTGATGATTGGCGCAGGCGGTGCTACACGTGGAGTGATTTATCCGCTGGTACAAGCAGGCGCCAAAAAAATCGTGATTGCCAACCGGACTCTGGCGCGTGCCGAACAGCTGGTGACAGACCTGCGTGATGCCGTGCCGCAGGCGGAATTACATGCCATCGCCCTAGATGCTCTAACGGGTGATTTTGATCTGGTCATCAATGCCACTTCTGCAAGCTTAACGGGTGATGCACTGATACTGCCAGACAGTTTGCGTTTTAAGCAGGCCTATGAAATGGCCTATGGCAAGCCTTCTTCTTTCCTCGATCAGGCCAAAGCCCGCGGTGTACCGACTTCTGAAGGTTTTGGTATGCTGGTCGGCCAGGCCATTGAATCCTTTTATATCTGGAATGGGGTAAAACCGGAGCTGAAGGATTTTCTTTAATTTCTTTCACTCCTCTGCTAAAGGACTGTCGAATCAGTCCTTTTTCAACTTTTTATGCTTATCTGATTGGATTTAGTGACATCTTTTTATTAGAAAAACCCGATAACATTTGGGTACAACTTATACAAAACTAGTACTGGACACAGCCGCTTTTTATTCATTAAAGTCTAATCAGATAAGCAGTTTTTATCTAACCCTGCTCCAGACCCAAGCCAGGCGAGCAAAAGAATAGCCAGCAACAGCTTGAATATGTAATTCGCTTTTCTGACAATTTTATTTGCGTGCCTTATCAATGTTTTTTTATTCCAAGTATGAATAATCATAGAATCGATACAGATAATCCAAAACTATTTTAATCAGGATTAAACGCATGCCAGCTTATAAAGCCCCTTTACACGACATTCGCTTTTTAATGAATGAAGTGCTTGACTACCCTGCGCACTACCAGAACCTGTCGAATGGTGAATATGCCGATGCTGACACGGTAGACATGATTTTGGAAGGCGCGGCAGATTTTTGTGAAAATGTCCTTTCTCCTTTAAACCAGAGCGGTGATCTGGAAGGCTGTCATTTTGAAAATGGCGAAGTCAAAACACCAAAAGGCTTCAAAGAAGCCTATGACCAGTTTGTACAAGGCGGCTGGCAAGGTTTGTCCTATCCTGAAGAATTTGGTGGCCAGAACCTGCCAATGTCTCTTAACCTGATCAAATCAGAAATGATGGGAACAGCTAACTGGTCTTTCCAGATGTATCCAGGTCTGAGCATAGGCTGTATCAACACCATCATGCAATATGGCACCGAGGCGCAAAAGAATACTTATCTGCCTCATCTGGTTGCAGGCACCTGGGCAGGCACCATGTGCCTGACTGAACCACAATGTGGCACGGATCTTGGTCAGGTGAAAACCAAGGCTGAGCCAAAAGAAGATGGCAGCTATGCCATTTCAGGAACCAAGATTTTCATCTCTGCCGGTGAACATGATCTGACTGAAAACATCGTGCATATTGTCTTGGCCCGTCTTCCGGATGCACCGCAAGGCACCAAAGGGATTTCCCTGTTTATCGTGCCGAAATTTGTTCCAGCAGCAGATAGTGGGATCGGTGAACGTAACCCGGTGACCTGTGGTTCGATTGAACACAAAATGGGAATCCGTGCGTCTGCGACTGCCGTTCTGAACTTTGACAATGCAGTGGGCTATCTGATTGGTGAGCCAAATAAAGGCTTACATGCCATGTTCACATTTATGAACACCGCACGTATCGGTACGGCCATTCAAGGCATCTGTCATGCAGAACTGTCCTTCCAGGGTGCTTTACCGTATGCAAAAGAACGTCTGTCTATGCGCGCCCTGTCGGGTAAAAAAGATCCGGAAAAAGTAGCCGATGCAATCATTCACCATGCGGATGTGCGCCGTATGCTGCTAACCCAAAAAGCGATTGCTGAAGGTGGCCGCGCCATGATTTATCATGCTGCCCAAATTGCAGACAATATGAATGATGCGCTGGTACGAGGTGACCAAGCCGCTTTTGAAGAACAGGATGATCATTTAGGTTTCTATACCCCGATTCTGAAAGGCTTCCTGACCGAAATGGGCTTTGAAGCAGCCAACCACGGTGTACAGGTCTTTGGTGGACACGGTTATATCCAAGAATGGGGCATGGAGCAGATCGTACGTGATGCCCGTATCTCTACATTGTATGAAGGCACCACTGGCGTACAGGCACTTGACCTGATTGGCCGTAAAGTCCTGTTGACCTCTAAGGGTAAAGTCATCCGCGATTATACGGCTGAAATCCTGAAATTCTGTGGTCAGCATGCACGTAATAAATATATGCGCCGCTTTGCTTGGGATTTGACCAAGCTGTGTGCACAGTGGAATGCCTTGACCGTACGTATTATGCTGGCAGCGCGCAAAGACCGTGACATCGTCTCAAGCGCTTCGGTGGACTTCTTGATGTTCTCTGGTTATGTGATGATGGCTTATTTCTGGGCACAACAAGCGGCGGTCGCTTCTGCGAAATTGACCTCTGGTGATGGTGCAGAAACACCAGAATTCTATAAAGCCAAAATCAAAACAGCAGATTTCTATTTTGAGCGCCTGTTACCACGTGCCCAAGGACATGCTGAAGCCATGGTTAACCCATCAAAAACGTTAACGACTCTGGCAGCAGAACATTTTAGCTTCGATTACTAATAAGCAAAGTAATTAAAAAAGAGCGCAATAGCGCTCTTTTTTTATATATACAAGCGTATTTAAAACTGTTTATATGAAAGACGTACACAAAACACACAAATTTATTTGTATATTTTTCAAAACCCTAAACGATATTCAGTATAATTTTCTTGAAAATCTATAAATAAAAGGTATCATGACGATAACTAGAAAAATTCTTGTTTTGGTTAGTCTTCTTTCAAGTATCGCAGTTTTAGTCATAAACCTTCGTTTTACAGATCAAAAAGCTCCATCCTTTTCATTTTTCAAAGTTACGGTTAGTCATCTGAAATTTTGACTAAAAACACACAAGATTCAATAGGTTATATTATGTCTAATACAGTTAATGGTACAGTAAAGTGGTTTAACGAAACTAAAGGTTTCGGTTTCATTCAACAAGAATCTGGTCCAGACGTTTTCGCTCATTTCAGCGAAATCCAGGGTTCTGGCTTCAAAACTCTAATTGAAGGCCAAAAAGTTTCTTTCATCGTTGCTCAAGGTCAAAAAGGCCCTACAGCGACTCAAATCACTGCTCTATAATTAGAGACTGATTTGAAAAAGCACCCGGAAGGGTGCTTTTTTTATGGGCTTAAAGAAATTCTTCCAGGACTGAATTTAAAAATATATGTCCCTGTTCCGTACAGGCAATGCGACTTATATCCTCTACCATCAAGTGTTGCTGACGTAATGAATCCAAGAGTCCATTTAAATGCTCAACTGAAAGACCGGTCCGCTCACTATAAAGTTTGGTATCTACGCCGTTGTTCAAGCGCAGGGCATTCATCATAAATTCAAATGGCAGCTCGCTCTCTTCAATCCGTTTAAGCTGTAAATGCTCGGCAGGCACTTTAGCCAGATAATCTTTGGGTAAACGGGTTTTCTGGAAACGGTATACGCCATCCGGTCGAGTTACTTTCCCATGCGCCCCTGCTCCAATGGCCAGATAATCGCCAAATTGCCAATAATTCAGATTGTGTGCCGAAGGCAATTCTTTACGCCAGGCAGAGACTTCGTAATTAACAAAGCCTTGGGCTTTCAGATAGCGCTCGCCCTGCTCCTGAATATCTTCCAGAACTTCATCTAGCGGTAAAACTGGCTGGGTGCGGAAAAAGACCGTATTCGGTTCTATAGTGAGCTGATACCAGGAAATATGTGTTGCTCCATGTTCAACAGCGAGCTTCAGATCATTCAGAGCCTGCTCTACAGTCTGTTCAGGTAGTCCATGCATCAGGTCTACATTAATGCGCTGAAAGCCAGCTTCATGTGCCAGCCCAATGGCAAAAAGAGCATCTTCATTGCTATGAATCCGCCCTAAGCGTTTCAGATGTTCAGTATTAAAACTCTGCACGCCAAGCGAGAGACGGTTAATGCCTGCTGCGAGATAGCCCGCAAAAGGATCATGCTCGATGGTGCCTGGATTGGCTTCCAGGGTAATTTCACAATCTGGTTCAAAAGGAATAATCGCCTGCAATTGTGTAAATAACCATTGATAGCCTGGTGCAGAAATGAGCGAAGGGGTTCCACCACCGATAAAAACACTGTGAATGGCGCGTCCCTGGGCAAAATCTACCTGAGTTTTAAAGTCCTCGACCAAGGCGTGTAAATATTCCTGTTCCAGCTCCAGAGACAATTTCCCCTCAGGAACCGCATGTGAGTTAAAGTCACAATAAGGACATTTGCGCACACACCACGGCATATGGATATAAAGCGATACAGGAATCAGGGCGGGATTTAATTCAGCCAAAGAAGTACTCAAAATTATGACAAGATCTATCCAAATTTTAACATGATTGTTCCAGCACACTGTTAAAATTAAAATCACTGCAAGATCAACCTAAAAATTTAAATAAAATTAGCTCATTAAATTATGAAAATATCTTCCCAACTGATCATATTATTGCCTCTGGTATTTACCATTGGAGTCTTGCTGACCTTGCAGACTGCCATTAACACCCAGTTAAAAGAATATTTATATTCTCCGATTCAAGCTGCATTTTTTTCCTTTTTGATTGGTACAATAGTGCTTGCCCTGCTGGTGCTGTTGCAACCGCAATCCAAGCCGACTCTACAGGAGCTGATGAATGTGCCCCTGTACTTATGGATCGGAGGCGTACTGGGGGTATATGCCATTAGTATGAGCATCTATGCAGCGCCCAAGCTTGGTTTTTTGACTTTGACGGGTGCCATTATTTTTGGACAGCTGGTCATGTCGATGGTGGTAGATCAATTTGGTCTGCTGGGCAATGCAAAACTGCCGCTAAACTGGCAACGTCTATTGGGTGGCGTAGTGATTTTTATTGGTGTGCTTCTCACTTTACAACGCTAAACCTTTTCTCTAAGCACATAATTACCTATGAGTCATTTTTGTGTCTAATGTTTCGTCCGCCACAACCTTTTCCTTTGAGTTAAAGCGCCTGTTTCAGCTCATGCTGCCCATTCTGGTCACCCAATTTTCCCAGGCAGGGTTGGGGCTCATTGATACGATTATGGCCGGACACCTTTCCCCTACTGATCTTGCCGCAATTGCGGTAGGGGTCGGTTTATGGATTCCGGTCATGCTGCTGTTTAGTGGGATCATGATTGCCACCACACCTTTAGTGGCTGAAGCCAATGGTGCACGTACGCCGGAAAAAATTGCCACTATTGCCCGGCAGTCTCTGTGGGTGGCATTGGTCCTCGGGATCATTGCAGGCCTGATTTTACAGATTTTGCCTTGGGCTCTGCCCCTGCTAGGTGTACCGGAAAGTTTACAGCCTAAGGCCAGCCTGTTCTTGCATGCCATTGGTTTCGGGATGCCTGCGGTCACCATGTATGCAGCTCTTCGCGGCTATTCTGAAGCCATAGGTTATCCGCGTCCGGTGACTGCCATCAGCCTGCTGGCCCTGATCCTGCTGGTTCCACTGAACTATCTCTTTATGTATGGACTGGGTCCTCTTCCGGCTCTGGGAAGTGCAGGCTGTGGATTTGCTACCGCCATTCTGCAATGGCTGATGTTTATCACACTGGCTCTGTATATTTTTAAGAATAAGGCCTATTACAAGACCCAGCCTTTTAGCCATTGGGAAACAGCTGATCCTTATTGGCTGAAGCGTATTTTAAAACTCGGCTTTCCGATTGGTCTGGCGATTTTCTTTGAAGTCAGCATTTTTAGTACTGCAGCCATTGTCTTGAGTCCTTTGGGTGAAACCATTGTGGCAGCGCACCAGATTGCCATTTCTATCACGTCCCAGCTCTTTATGATTCCAATGTCTCTCGCCATTGCTTTGACCATCCGAGTCGGGACCTATTATGGAGAACAGAACTGGCAGGCGATGCGTAAAGTACAAAGTCTGGGGCTGATTAGTGCCACCGTTCTGGCCCTGCTGTCCATGCTGCTGCTCTGGCTGTTCCGTAAGGAAATTGTGGCTCTCTATACTTCAGATGCGCTAGTCACTCAAATTGCCATGTATCTAATACTCTTTGCTATTGCCTATCAGTTGATGGATGGCTGGCAGATCAGTGCTGCCGGCTGCTTGCGCGGCATGCAGGATACCAAAGGCCCCATGTGGATCACCATGATTTCCTATTGGATTATTGCTTTCCCGGTCGGCGTCTATCTGTCACGTTTTAGTGATATGGGTGCCGCCGGGGTCTGGGTTGGCCTGATTGTGGGGCTGACTGTGGCCTGTGTGTTATTGTTGGCACGGCTTTATAGTAATAACAAACGTCTTATCCTGAATTCCTAAAGGTTGTTCAGTGAGGATGCACTAGCAGTCCTGCAGTGCATCCTTTAAACCCTGTGGAATCTCGGAGTCGTCCTTGACCTCTTTGATCACGACCTGCCCGACAATTACCTCCTTACCATTAAAGGTCATAGTCGGCGCACCATACAGCTCATAGCCTTCATTTAAAGCGCGGGTCACTCGCGCACAGAAATGCACATCATCTGTACCGGTAAAATAGCGATAAACTTTCATGGAGTCTTCTTGGCTGTGATAAAGGCTATAGTTTAATTTTTTTGCTTTAAAATAATATTCAGAAATAACACCAAGGCTTATTTAAAATAGTGATACCGGACAGTTTTGTAAAAACAGGCTAATCACCGAAGCTTTTTCAAGCAAATCAATACTGCCAAAGCCGACAAAAAAAATGGAGAATTTGAGAAGCTTTGCAACATATCATCTACAATTAAATGTAGGCAATTGCCCGGTTGTCACCTATGATCAAATACATCCGTTCAATGATGGGCTCGAGGAATCTCACATGGCAAAAACGGCGCGTACCCCTGGTCGACGTTTTATGAAACTTGCCGGAATGACTGCAAGTATTGCAACTAAAACCCTATCCAATTCCATTAAAAATATCACTGCAGATGAAGAGCAGAAAAATGCTGCACGCAGTCAACTGTTTCAGGATATTGGGGTTCAGATTGCCGATACTTTGGGTGAGATGAAAGGCGCTGTCATGAAAGTGGGGCAAATTGCCTCACAATATAAAGATATTTTTCCACCAGAAGTCGCCAAGGCGATTGCCAAATTACAGCGTCAGGCGCCACCAATGCCCTTCCGGGAAATTCAATTCCAGGTCGAAAAAGAACTTAAAAAACCACTCTCTCAGCTTTTTAAAAGCTTTGATGAACAGCCTTTTGCCGCCGCCTCTATTGGGCAGGTTCATAAAGCAGTTTTAACTGACGGACAGCAGGTGGTGGTCAAAGTTCAATATCCAGGTGTCGATGAAGCCTGTGAAAGTGACCTGAAACAGGTCCGTCTGGCCTTGCGTCTAATGGGTGTACTGAAAATTGACCGCAAACTGCAGGATCAGCTGTTTAAGGAAATCCAGCACAGCCTGGACAACGAACTCAATTATGAAATTGAGGCTCAAAATCTGGAAGTTGCCCGGGTCTTCCATGAATCACTAGACACTAAAGTGATTATTCCACGTGTTTTCCAGGATTATTCTTCCCGGCATATCTTAACCCTGAGTCTGGAACACGGCGAGAGCATGGAAACCGCCAGCACTTGGCCACTGGAAACCCGTAATGCGCTGGGGCGACGTCTGCTTCGAGCCATTGGACAGGAAATTTTCTATCTAAAACGTTTTCACTGTGACCCGCATCCAGGAAACTTTGCCTTCCGTGAAGATGGCTCCGTCATTATCTATGACTACGGTGCTGTAAAAACCTTGTCTACAGAAATCGTAGGCCATTTCAGAACCTTGATTCATGCAGCACGTGAAAAAGATATTGGCGTGATTGAGCAGCAACTGGATGCGCTGCATAGCCTGACGGAAACCGGAAAATTCCCACCTGAACTGTACGAACAATGGTTAGAAGTTTTGTTACGTCCCTTGACCACTCATTACGATTTTGCAGAGAATTCGGCACATCATGATGGTATGGAGCTGCTGAAACCTTCCCTGAAATATTGGGATGTATTTAAGCCTTCACCGGATACCCTGATGGTTAACCGAACCATTTCGGGACAGTACTGGAACCTGATTCACTTAAAAGTCGATGATGACTTAAGTGATGTGTTTGAAGAACTGGTGCCAAGCCGTACTTGAAGGGCTTAAAGCGCTGTAACGCTGCTAGACTCTAGCTTACACGCTGTAACCCTACTTCACTTGAAACATCAAGTGTTACTTTATAACATTTTATGTGATCAAGAAAAAGTTTAGCTTATGCGTTCAGATCTTCCTCCGAGTATCGAGAAGTTCTCTTGCATCATCTCTATGCAGATGGGCATTTTTTGATCAGCAGCACCATGAATTCACGCCCGCCCCGTAAAGAGGAAAGTCGTGTGGCCAGCGTTAATAAACGTTTTTCCCGTTTTAAATGCAGTTAAAACCAGTTGCTCAATAACGTTTTTCTGGCGTTTTCAGATTGTAGTTTTGTCAGGAAATGACCTCCAATTTCCTGACTTTTTTATGTCTGGTTCAACATCCAGTCACTCAGATAAAAACCTACAGTCAGAGCGGTTAGGCCCAGCAACAGGCTCGAAAACATATACAGTAGCGCCATTGAGATGGCTCCCTGCTTCAAGAGCTGAAAACTTTCCAAGCCGAAACTGGAAAAGGTAGTAAAGCCGCCCAATAGGCCAACCATTAAAAATAAACGGGCTTCCTGCTGCAAAGCCGGATATTTTTGACTGTATGCCAAAAAAATACCGGTACAAAGACAGCCCAGGATATTCACCCACCAGGTAGGCCAAGGAAACTGTATCTGCGGTTTAAAGAGCCAGAGTCCTATGCCATAGCGCAGACTCGCCCCGATTGCACCACCCATGGCGACCCAAAGCCAGTTCATAGCTGCTCCATCCCTTGCATTTTCATCTTTATTTTCCTCTGCTCTTATACCCGCTGCGGACAGACCAACTGCTTCATCTTGCACCGAAAGTATTATAAACACCATCGAGATTCAGGAAAAATGCTATATTGACACCGTTGGATTAGGCTTAAAAATCAGGTGGGGCAGATGGCGCAAGATTTACTGGCATTATTGACTGCGGGTGAAGCACAATTCGCGGATGTGATTGCATATATTGATGCACATTATACCTACACCCCGACCGCCTTTAAAAATGGTCAACAGCAGAATGCGGCCAATGAAAACCAAGGCAGTGCCAAAGTGCTTTCTTTTGCCCGGCTTCATGGTCTAAATCAAGCTCAGACTCTCAGCCTGTTCGCTGAACATTATACGTCTGTACTGCTTAGTCCTGAAGCAACTGAGCACCAGAATATACGCCAGTTTATGCAACACGGCTGGGATGGGGTTCAGTTTGAAGCGGAAGCCCTGGCTAAAAAATAAATCATGTTTTATTAAAAAACCACTCATGAAGAGTGGTTTTCAGATAATTTAAAGTGAAATAATGCTGCGCTTAGCTTCGATTCACTTTTTCAATCCACTGGATCGAACTTACGCGAAAAACCTCACAGGCGCCATCGCCAGTATCGGTCGGGGTTAAAGAGGAGGTCCAGACCAGCTCTTTATCGCGCACTTCAACCAATTCTCCTTGCAAGCGCACCAGATCACCGCGTTTCACCTGTTTAATGGCTTTGGCAATCGTTGGATTGGCTGGAATAATATGCATATTGGAAACCATTTGCATGGCTTTTTCCGTAGGCACAGGCACACGGTCCATTTTCCAGTTTAAATAACGGTCATATTGATTCACGCTAATATGCCGGGCAATTTCGGGTTCGGCAAATAATCCCCAGCTCACTGCATAATCAATGGGAGAGAATTTGGATTGTGGATCATCATTATATATTTTGGAACCCAAAATCCGGAAATCCCCTTGAAATGGCTGTAAAGCAGAAATGGACTGCCCTTGTACCATCGGCGGCAAGCCTTTGGCAATATTATGATCGATCGAACTATAGGCTGACATCGGCAAAATAAGACTGGCCAATAACAAACCGGGTTTCAAGTACTTGAGCATAATTCTACATCAATTCCATTCAGTATTTTTAAAGCAACTACTTTCGATATTACGGATTTTTTACTGGAAAAATAGTTGCACTTGGTAACAGGCTGATGCAATTTGGTCAACTCACAACCATGTTGAGAATCGATTATTTCAGTTAATCTACTGGTATTTTTAAAGCTTATTTAAATATCGATGTTCTATAAATTTTATCAACAACATGTTTTTCCGCATCTGCTCAATCAGGTCATGCAAACGCCTTCACTGATGGATCTGCGCCGCGAGTTATTGCTTGGTGTCAGCGGTGATGTGCTAGAAATCGGCTTTGGCAGTGGCCTGAATCTGGCTTTTTATCAGCAAGTGGAACAGCTCTATGCACTGGAGCCAAATCTGGCGATTTTTCAGCTAGCACAAGACCGGATTCAGCATGTGCCTTTTCCAGTAGAGCATATACAGGCCAGCGCCGAAGCGCTGCCTTTTGCCACACATGGTTTAAATAATATTGTATCAACCTGGACCTTATGCAGTGTTCCAGATTTAGCGCAAAGTTTGCGTGAAATCTATCGGGTTTTAAAACCGGGTGGACGTTTGCATCTGGTCGAGCATGTATTGAACCGAGAGCATCTGAATATTCAGCGTCTACAGCATCTGCTGACCCCGTTACAAAAGAAAGTAGCGGATGGCTGTCATCTGAATCGTGATATTGAGCTGGCGCTGTTAGAAACAGGTTTTGAGCTGGATGAGATTCAATATCGGGAGGCCGCAGGAATTCCTAAAATTGGTCAGCGGATGCTACTGGCACGTGTACATAAACCGTTTTAGTCCAAACGCTCAACCGCATTGAGGCGAAATAAACGGCATTGTGACGAATTTTGGCTACCCAGCCCCACATAAAATTCCTGCTGGTTTTTGGCGTATTTAAGTGTAATCCAGTCGCCCTGGATCCGGATCCGCTGACCGGCCTTAAAACGGCGGATTTTATCGGCAACAGCTTCACTGGAGGCAACCACACTCAGACTGCTCAGTGTGGGCGGTATAGGTGCAGAATCAGCCTGTACCGCATCCTTGAGATTAACTTCAAAGCAGCGTTTGCTTTGTTTAAGCTGCCAAGACTTTAATGCTGCCATAGACGTTTCAGGCTGCGCCAACAGCAGATCAATATTACTTATATAGGCCAGATCGTTAAAACTGCCCACTACAGGACTAGCAGGATGAATCGTCCGGCGCTCAGGCCCATAATATTTTTTGGAAATAACCCGATATCCAGCTTCATGGGCTTCAATTGGTTCAACCTGAAAGTTCTTAAGTATGCCGGCTTGTTCCAGATGTGGAATTGCGCGGAAATATTCGGACCAGATCCAGAGTCCCAAGGCAAATAGGGCTGCCGCAATAAGAAGTTTATTCATCAGTCACAAGACAGGTGGCCAAACGGTTAATCTTCAAAATTAATCCGGACAGTTTCGAAACGCACGCGTCCGTCCTGAATCGCCCGGGCGATCGCCTGCTGCCCCTTGGTCAACCGTGCTCCACCACTTTTAATGTCAATCAGCACCACTTCAATATCCTCAGCCAGTCCATCGCCATCACGAAAATCACTATAGCCATCAAAAACCACATAGTCCACCGGATCGCCCAGAAACTTGGCATCACTCGGCAGATACTGAAATTCTGGCATAATCGGTGCCATCTGCTCGGCCATTTTCCCTTTTAGCACTGCCCGGCTGGTATTGACACTACGTTTTTGTGCTGCAGCCAGCGCCTGTTGATGTTCCAGTTCCAGCTCGGCAATATACTGCTCATATTCGGCTTTAATTCGGCCATTTCGTGTCTGGCCTAAAATTAGGGTGGTCAATACCACTCCAATACAGGCACCAATCAGCATGGCCAGCGTTATGGACATTCCATCTTCCTAATTTACTTAATTTTTCCTATCTGCATTCGACTGAAGTTGAGTTTATCGATCATTTGCAAGCCTGAAAAGAATGATATGCTAGGCGAGAGCAGAATAAAATCATCTTGAGTCATGAAAACAATTTTAGTTGCGAATCAGAAAGGCGGCTGCGGCAAAACCATTACAGCCATAAGTTTGGCATCAGCACTCGCACAAAAAGGTTATAAGGTCGCCCTCGCAGATGCCGATAATCAGAAATCGGCCTTGCAATGGCTCAAGCAGCGTCCTGAACATGCAGCTCCGATTCGCTCCCTGGACTGGCGCAATGTCAAGTCGATTGGCGATGTCCCCAAACAGATAGAGTATCTGGTCATTGATGCCCCCGGTGCATTGAATGAAGACCATGCCCAACAGCTGGTCAGCGAAGCGCATGCCATCATCATACCGTTACAGCCTTCTTTTTTTGATATTGATTCCACCCGCCGTTTTCTAAAACATTTACAGGATATAAAACGGATTCGTAAAGGAAAAGTTGAAATTTTACTGCTGGCGAACCGTGTCAAGGCCCAGAGCGCCCATCAACAGCATATTCAGCAGTTTTTTGAAAAGATTGACCAACAGCCTGTTGCCTGGATTTCTGAACGTACCATGTATAGCCGTTTGGCAATGGAGGGCCTGTCTGTATTTGATAAAAACCAGAAAATGTATCGTGAAGTACAAAATCAGTGGCAAAACGTATTAAACATGATTATTGATGATCCGGCACAGTGGTTCTAAGATGCCACACTTTCTAATATGACTTTCATTAAATAATCGCCCTATCTTGAGCGGTGTACATTTGCCTGCGCTTTTTTTTCAGTTAATATGCTGGCTATGGTCTAAAAATGAGTCATAAAATTCAGTGCAACAGTACGCGCCTACACTACAAAAAGTCTTATTATTTGGATTATTTTTTATCCTGATTTTTTTGAGTTTTCATATACTCAAATATTTCATCATCCCTGTAGTTTGGGCAGCAATTATTGCCTATATGACCTGGCCGCTGTACCAGTCCGTATTACGCATGTGTGGCAACCGTCCCACGCTCAGCTCAGCCATCATGATTCTGGCCGTGATTCTGGTGTTTGGCCTGCCGTTTATCTTTGCGATTTTCATGTTACAGCATGAGGGCCGTAACCTGTATTTTGAACTGCAAAAGCAGGTTTTTTCAGGCCGTCTGGATGTTCCTGACTTTATCCGCCAGCTGCCTTTTGTCGGTAAAGAAATCAGCCGTACTTTAAATGAAATTAATACTGATCCCAACAGTATCGCCCTGTCTATTTCTAGCTGGATTCAGGGCCATTTGAATTACGGTAAAGTCGTACTGAATGAAATTAGCAAAAATGTGTTTAAGCTGTGTTTTGCCGTTTTGTCGATGTTCTTTTTTTATCGTGATGGTCACACCATTTTAAATCAGGTACGTAAAGCGTTTGAAATGGTGGTCGGTCCCCGTATTCATCATTATCTGGCAACGATTTCAGCGACTACACGCGCGGTAGTCTACGGCGTCGGCCTGACGGCTATTGCCCAGTCCATGCTGGCAGGGTTAAGCTATTTTGTCGCTGGGGTACCGAATCCGATGGTGCTGACCATTGTGACCTTTATCTTCGCTCTGATTCCTTTTGGTCCGCCAGTGGCCTATACCGCTGTCTCCCTGTGGCTGTTCTCACAAGGTCAGACCATTGAGGCGATTGGAGTCATGGTTTGGGGAGTCTGTATCGTCAGTACCGCAGATAACGTCATCCGTCCTCTGGTCATTTCTGGGGCGACCCAAATCCCCTTCTTATTGATTATGTTTGGCGTATTGGGTGGTATTGCCAGTTTTGGTCTGGTCGGGATATTTATCGGACCGGTTATTCTAGCTGTCCTGCTGGCCATCTGGCGGGAGTGGCTGCATGAAACCAATCATCAGGAAGCTCTGCTGATGCCTAAGGCCACCATGGCACATGATATTGACCCGGACGTAGATGAGACACCTAAAACTCCTTAAACATCAGCTATTAAACAAAATAAAACATTTAAGCACTGATTGTATATAGTCCTCTTGATATTGCTCTGATTCAATAGATGGACAAAAACGGAATAATGATCAGGATGCCAATTTATGTCTTCATTCTTTAAAGTAACAACGCTTTGCGCTCTAGGTGCGGTACTTTTTACAGGCTGTACCTCAAATGATATTTCAACCGAAAATGTCAGAACGGTCAGCATGCATGCAGTTTCTGCCCAAGGAACGGGGGAGTCTGTGGGTACGGTTTTGCTCAGTGACAGCCCGACAGGTCTGGTCATTCGTACTCACCTGAAACAGCTTCCGGCAGGAGAACGTGGCTTCCACGTTCATGAAAACGGTTCATGTGCGCCTGCTATGAAAGATGGCAAGATGGGCGCAGCGCTGGCGGCCGGCAGTCATTACAACCCGAACCAGGCACCCAACCACGGCACACCAAGCACCGGTCATTTAGGTGATTTGCCTGCCTTGAAAGTCAGCACCGATGGTACGGCACGAGTCACACTTCTGGCCCCACGTGTTAAATTAGCCGATATTAAAGGCCGTGCTTTAATGATACATGCAGGCGGCGACAACTATTCAGATCATCCATTGCCATTGGGCGGCGGCGGTGAGCGGATCGCTTGTGGGGTGATCTAAGCATTCATTGATATATAAAAAAACGGGCATTTTGCCCGTTTTTTTATATCAGTCTTGATTTAAAAATGAGTGTTTCAAAACCATTGAGCGCTTAATAACCCAGTAAATTACTAGGGTATAAGCCTCTAAAATAACTCATTTTATTTATAAAATTTCTTTTGATTCAATCCTCAGTTTGGGTACACTCAAGCTTGATTGAACTCAATGGTGAATGTAGGTGAATATTAAAACTTTACGTCTGGTAGGCTTGGTAGAAGGTATTTCATTTCTGCTGCTATTATTTGTGGCGATGCCGGTCAAGTACATGCTGGGAAACCCGATTCTGGTGAAATATGTCGGTATGGGTCATGGCGTATTGTTTGTGCTGTTTCTGGTGGTGTTATTTGCAGTCTGTGAAAAACAGAAATGGTCACTCAGCATGTTTATTATGGGTTTAATTGCATCAATCCTGCCTTTTGGGCCCTTTATTTTTGATATGAAATTGAAAAAACTAGAACAGCCCAGTGCTGAAGAGGCCTGATCACTATCGGTTCTCGCTGCTCTCAAAATATTTAGAACCGAGGAAGTTAATCATCCTCTCCCCCTTGGGGAGAGAGTTTGCCCAATAATATTGCTCATTTCTTCACGAAGGCAAGGACTGTTTAGAGGGGTTCTAAAATATAGAGAACCTCTCAAAAGTTAAAACTCTCCACTCGCCTTTCTTTCCAGCATCAGCTGCTTGAGTTGCAGGCGTGGCCAGGTGAACCAAAGCGCAATTAAAATAAATGAAACACCACAGTAAGCCCAAAGCTCATAGGCTTCATACGCTATGCGGACGGCTTCAATCACAATAAAGAAGCTCAGCATCAACAAGATAGATACTGTTGCTGCAACAGTACCTTTAGATACTTCGGAGGACATCAGGGCAAAGCGGTACAGTACCGAGAAACTAACACCCTCCCCAAGACTGATACAGGTGGTGCCAATAAGCAGACAATGCAGAAAATAATCCGGAATCAGCAAGCCAACTAAAAGTAAAACTGTTCCCAATAACATCAGGGGCACACCAAGCAACACCGTCTGGCCGAGCGGCATTTTATCAATCACTTTCAGCAGAATTATATTTCCTAGAATTAATCCTCCTAAAACCGGGAACTGTGCCAGACCATATTGAAGACTGCTCAAGCCCAATTGCTCGACCAGAATGACGGGAGATAAGGCAATCCATAACATCAGTGGCATGCTAACCAGCGGCAATGCCATGGTCATAATTACAAAGCGCTTATTTTTCAAGACCTGTTTAAAATCGTCCACAATATAGCTGATGGGCTGTTTGGGAATACTGATTTTAGGATTTGGCATTTTGGCCTTGAGTCCAAACCAGCTTAAAAGTGCTACAAAAGCAATCCCGATAAAGCCCCAATGCCATGAGACATGATCAATCATAAAAGCGCCAATCACAGGTCCCAGAAGCGGGGCCAGCAAGGAAACATTGGCCATGAGTGCCATGACTTTAATTGCATCGCGTTCTTCAAAGTTTTCCTGAATGGCGGCATAACCGACAGCAGAAATAAAGGACAGGCCAAAACCCTGTAAAAAACGCAGAAAAAGGAAGCTCTGAATATTGGGTGCCAGTAAAATCGCCAAACAGCAGATGACAAAAAAGACCACTCCACCCAGCAGCACTTTTTTACGTCCCCATCGGTCTGATAATGGCCCTAAAATAGCTGCGACACATGCGCCGCCCAATAAAAAAAAGGACATCGACGATGGTGCCCATGAACTGCTGACACCAAAGTCACGGGTGATGGCCAGCATAGCCGGCTGGATCAGGTCATTACAGATATAGACCGAGAATTCAAACAGGACCAGTGCCAATGGAAACATGAGTGTGGCGCGAGTCAGTTTTTGAGTGGGCGTGTTTTGCATAGGAGAGTTAATGCTCATCATCCTGAATCCACCCTTTTGAATTGAATTTAATCGGGCAAAATACAGATTGAATTTAATTAGATTATGCGCATTTTAGCAGAGTTCATGTGCAAATCCGTGCTGATCATGTTGGGGTTTTCAGGATTTTTTCATCTTCTGACATAGCAAGATAACGAATAAAATTTCTTGTCTTTATCTCATTATAAGACTCTCATATTTCATCATAAGGATGAAAGCCACCCCGACCAGTACGCATATACAGCAGCGTGGTCTCACCTGATTGTGCCGAGAGCTGTATGATTTCACCTTGTTTTAAAAAGACTTTATAAACTGGTATGGGCGTATGTGTCTGAGCCGGGCCTTGGGCTTATTGATACTGCCCTGCAATCACTCGGACAAAGTCTGCATCAATTGGCAGTCATACTTTGGAAATCGCTGCATAGCGTAGATTTTAATAATGTGGTGGATTCATTTTGTCCTTGGCAGACAAATTGATCCAGAGTGGTGCATGTCAAAACGTCCGCCGCAGCCTGAACAGGCTTTGCTAAATACTCCTTTATGTCTAATGCCTGATGCGGCCGTCATCCACTGCACATCGCCTGCGGAAATAGGGTAACAGTTTCAGAACCACGAGGTGGATGGGCGTTGACACCGTTCTGCAAATGACTGGCTTTAAGGTTGGCCGACCCTACGTGGTCGAGCAGTAAAAATGGCGATACGGTATTGCACAGTTCGTAGAGGGAAAACACAGAAAGGACGGGCGAGAAACTGCCGACTGAAAGGCGAGTATCATCATGATGGATGAATGCGAGGATTTTCAGTTTGTTTTGCGTAATTGTTTTAGATAGTGAGAGTAGCCTCATGACTGAAGTGCTTGGAAAGGCACAATGAGTTTGTGAGTTACAGATATCACCCAAAAGCAAAAAGCGCATCATCCAGATACGCTTTTCAGCACAAACTGCTTAAAGAGCAAATAAAATTATAGACAAACTGCCTTCTGGAAAGTCTTGGTATTGGCTCCCCGCATACAGCGATATAACTTTTCAGCCTTGTGCATTTTCCAGTTTTTCTCTTCTTTTTTGAAATGATAAATCGTTTGAATGGATTTGACCGAATCATCCATTAATCCGGTTTCTGTTACCTTCACCTGTCCCACAGTCGGTGCTTCGCTTTTATTAAAAAACTGCCGGATTTCTACGGTTGCCAGTTCATCGCGTAAATCAGGCCGCATCTTCAGTACCTGATCCAGAGGGGTATCTGAAGAGGACTGCACTTTTGCAATCACCTGCTGTGTGGTGGCGCACCCTGACATTATCATTGTCAGGCCTAAAACTGTAAATGTTAATAACTGTAACATACTGTTTAACCCCATGTTTATCCTTATTATTCACGAATCATCATGCAGCGCTTTTTAGCTTAAAACTATTTAAACTATGTAACTGCTCTGGTACAGGCATAAAAAAACGCACCTTGCGATGCGCTTTTTTCATTTTAAACCGCTTTAAAGGTCGAAAAGCTTGCCCGGGTTCATAATGCCTTTCGGATCAAATACTTTTTTCAGGGCTTTCATATATTCAATTTCTTCGGCTGAACGTGAGTACTCAAGATAAGGTTTCTTGGTCATACCCACACCGTGTTCTGCAGAAATTGAACCGTCATATTTTTTCACGGTATCAAAGACATACTTGTTCACCACCTGACATTTGGTAAAGAATTCATCTTTGCTTAAGTGTTCAGGTTTCAGGATGTTCAAGTGCAGGTTACCATCACCGATATGACCAAACCAGCAGACTTCGAAGTCAGGATAATTTTCTGCCACAATCGCATCAATTTCTTTAATAAATGCTGGAACATGCGTAATGAGAACAGAAATATCATTTTTGTAGGGTGTAAATGGGGCAATGGATTCAGAAATATCTTCACGCAGACGCCATAGGCTTTCTACCTGTTCCAGACTTTGGCTCAGCACACCGTCAAGTACCCAGCCCTGTTCCATGCAATGCTCAAAAATTTCCATCGCCTTATCCATGATCGGTTCAAACGGCGCTTCAAACTCCAGCAGAACATAAAATGGACATTCGGTTTCAAAAGGACGCAGCACATGACCATTGGCCAAGACTTTCTGCATGGCCAGCTCACCAAAGAACTCAAATGCTGTTAAATCAATTTTCGCCTGGAAGGCATGCAATAACGGCATGATTGCATCAAAATCAGGCACACCCAGTACCATCACTTGCAGGTCTTGCGGTTGACGTTCGAGCTTGATTTCCGCTTCAGTCACCAGACCCAACGTACCCTCACCACCAATGAATAAGTGTTGTAGTGCATAACCTGTTGCGTTTTTGATCATGCCTTTGTTCAGACGCAGTATATCCCCTTTACCGGTCACCACCGTCAGGCCAAGTATCCAGTTACGGGTCATGCCATATTTAATGACTTTAATCCCGCCAGCATTGGTGCCGATGTTGCCGCCAATTTGGGAGGAACCCGCAGATGCAAAATCTACCGGGTAATACATCCCCTGCTCTTCCGCATAATTTTGTAACTGCTCAGTCACCACACCAGACTGTACACGAACCATACGGTCTGCCGGGAAAAACTCCAGAATCTGGTTCATCTTGTCCATGCTCACCACGATTTCACCGTTAGCAGCGACTGCACCTGCGGACAGACCAGTACGGCCTCCTGATGGAGTGACAGCCACATTAAACTGATTGGCCAGCTTAACAATTGCCTGAACCTGTTCGGTGCTCGATGGGAACACGATGACCGACGGGTTTGGATCAAAGTGCTTGGTATGATCGCGACCCCAATTCTGGAGGCTATCCGTATCGGTTTTAATACGGTTTTCACCCACAATTGCAGTCAATTGGGTCAATAACTCAGGGGTTAAAGCGACTGGAGCATTCATCGTTTGCAGACCTAGCATGAATTAAACAAAAGAGACTTCGCCGGTTTATTTGCACATTTTTCAGACATAAAGACCTGTATGCAAATCAGGCAGAATATGCCGATTAAAGCATCAAAGAGAGGCGCGTTAACAGCACGGGGCAATATTATAAGCTATTTTTAGGGCTTTCCCTTAAAAAATGCTAATTTTGATGATATAGCTTTGAAAACGCTGGTTTAATTCAACCATTTTTATCATTTGTGCATCATCACTTGCGAAAATAGCTGCGATTGCCGTCATCAAGGAAATGTATAACCACCCCATTCCTGTGCTATTATACCGCGACTAAATTTGGCCTTTGTAGCGGAGCCGTAATGAGCCAACATCTATCTCTACCTAAAGATAAAATCCGTTTCTTGTTGTTAGAAGGCGTTCACCAAAACGCGATCGACACTTTAAATGCTGCTGGATATACCAACATTGACTATCGTAAAACTGCGCTTGAGGGTGAAGCGCTGAAAGAAGCGATTAAAGATGCACACTTTATTGGTATCCGTTCCCGTACTCAGCTGACTGAAGAAGTTTTTGAAGCTGCGAACAAGTTAATCGCAGTGGGCTGTTTCTGTATCGGTACCAACCAGGTGAATCTGGATGCAGCAATGCGTCGCGGTATTCCAGTGTTTAACGCACCATATTCAAATACTCGTTCAGTAGCTGAACTTGTACTTGCTGAAGCCATTCTCCTGCTTCGCCGTGTACCTGAAAAATCAACAGATACACATGCAGGCGGCTGGAACAAATCTGCTGTAGGTTCGTTCGAAACGCGTGGTAAGACTTTAGGTATCGTAGGTTACGGTTCAATCGGTTCACAACTTTCTGTTCTGGCTGAAAGCCTAGGTATGAAAGTAATTTACTTCGATACAGTGACAAAATTACCATTGGGTAATGCACGTCAGGTCGGCTCACTAAATGAATTGCTTGCCAATGCTGATGTCGTCTCTCTGCACGTGCCAGATGTTCCGTCTACACGTAACTTCATGACCAAAGAACAGTTCGCGCAAATGAAAGAAGGTTCAATCTTCATCAACGCGGCACGTGGTACCTGTGTCGTGATTGAAGACCTGGCCGATGCACTGAAATCAGGCCATCTTGCTGGTGCTGCGGTTGACGTATTCCCGAAAGAGCCTAAAGCCAACGGTGAAGAATTTGTTTCTCCGCTACGTAACATTCCAAACGTCATCCTGACCCCTCACGTGGGTGGTTCGACCATGGAAGCACAAGCAAACATCGGTCTGGAAGTGGCTGAGAAATTTGTCGCTTATTCAGATAAGGGTATGACACTTTCTGCGGTGAACTTCCCTGAAATTGCATTGCCACTGACTGAAGGTAAGCACCGTCTGCTGCATATCCACAAAAACATTCCGGGCGTTCTGTCTAAGATTAACAACCTGTTTGCTGAACATGGCATCAACATCTCTGGTCAGTCTTTAATGACCAAAGGTGATGTCGGTTATCTGGTCATGGACGTAGATGCGACTGCTTCTAAAGAAGCCCTGGATACACTGAATGAAGTTGAAGGTACAATCCGCGTTCGCGTATTGTTCTAATTCAGCTTGCCAGAAAACCACAGTCTTTAGGCTGTGGTTTTTTATTTTTGAAGGTTTTAAATTTCAAACCTGATCCGGCTAATGCTGCTCCTACCCTCTTTCCAGCCTCGAAACCAATTGAGTCATGCCCAGTTTTAAAATTGCGCCCTTCGTACAAGCACCGCTGATTTTACTGATCGCGATGATCAGCATGCAAAGCAGTGGCTCCTTTGCCAAATATCTGTTCGGTCAATTTCCAATCCTGACCGTTTCAGCCATGCGCCTGCTATTAGGCGCCTTGATTCTGGCACTGATTTTTAAAATCTGGCAGATCAGTTTCAAACAGGTAAAATGGGCGGCTATTCTCAGCTATGGCTTAGCCCTGGCGGGAATGAACATGCTGTTTTATCTGGCCATTGACCGCCTGCCACTCGGTATTGCGGTGTCTTTTGAATTTATTGGCCCCTTAAGTGTGGCGCTGTTTTATGCCCGGCAGAAAGCCGACTTTATCTGGGTCGGTCTGGCAGTGGTAGGGCTGATCTTACTCTTTCCTTTTCATCAAGCCGCCGAGCCACTCGATCCACTGGGAATTATTTTGGCTCTGGGCGCAGGTGCCTGCTGGGCTGTCTATATTGTTGCCGGACAAAAACCGTCGGGGGTGTCGGGCAATCATACCGTCTGCTTGGGCATGTTCGTCGCAATGCTGCTGGTGATGCCGATTGCCCTGTTTGCAGGTATGCCCACACAAGCATTTGAACCTGGAAATTTGATATATTTCATTATATTAGCTGTACTGGCCAGTGTCTTGCCTTTTAGCTTGGAAATGATTGCCCTGCGTAATATAACTGCCCTCAGCTTTGGGACTTTAATGAGTCTGGAACCTGCCATTGCTGCCCTGTCCGGTTTTGTATTTCTAGGTGAAAGCTTATTGTGGAACCAGTGGCTGGCCCTTGCCACCATTATCACGGCCTCAATTGGCTGCACCATTACCACACAAAGACGCAAACAGCGTGCTACTTAATTTGGACTTATTTTTTCAAGTTACTTATCAGTTATTTTTTAAACTTTTAAAAGTATTGCACATACTTAAATCAAACTAAAAATCACTTAAGTATAAAAATATAGTTTTATCAAAGATTGACTATAAATACCTTAGACTAAAACCAGCGATGTATTTTTAAATTCAAAACTTAGAACCTGCTATTTGACACTTTGAATTTAAAAATTTTTGACAATCATCTTTTGTGGAAAATTTGAATTCATGTGCTCTCTATCTACAGTATCTGCACATAAAATATTCTTCTGCTCTACGCATTACAAACAGCCCGCTTTGCTATAATTTCATTTTCCCCTATTGATTGATTATGCCTTTTTGGCATAAGTAGCACCTGCATGCCAAACACTCAACTCCTTGCGGTGGTGTACATGGTTTTATCCATGACTTCCTACCAGATCAGTGCTTCCTTCGCCAAGCAGCTATTTATGGTGCTTGATCCCATCACTGTGACCATTTTAAGGTTATGTTTCGCGGCAGTTATTGTCTGTGTCATGTTCCGCTCCTGGAACATTATTCGACGCTTACGCTTCTTGAAATGGCGGGATCTGCTCTACTATAGCGCAGCTTTGGGCGTGATGAATATTCTGTTTTATTTATCGCTAGGCCGCCTGCCACAAGGTATCGCGGTAGGGCTGGAATTTATCGGTCCGCTGGGCCTGGCACTGATTTCAATTCAGAATCGCAAAGATTATGCCTGGGTCTTGTTGGCAATTTTAGGGATCATCCTGATGGTGCCTTGGGGGCAGGCCCATAGCAGTAATTTCGACCTGATTGGCGCGGCCTGTGCGCTGGGTGCAGGTCTGTGCTGGGCCTTGTATATCTATTTTGGACAACGTGTCGTACAGCAGAATATCGGCATGCATGCGCTGACGATTGCTATTACACTTTCCGCGTTCTGTTTATTACCCATTGGTTTATATAACAATGCTCCAGCCCTGATAGAGACCCAGTACTGGGGAAAAGCCTTGGCGATTGCCCTACTGGCCACTGCTATTCCTTATGCCCTGGATTTAAAAGCCCTGCAATACCTGAACAAAACCACCTATGGTACGCTCTCCAGTCTGTCTCCGGCCTTGGCAGCACTGGCCGGGTTTCTACTGCTGGGTGAAAAAATCACCCTACTTCAAACCGTGGCACTGTTCTGTATTATGCTGGCTTCAGTCGGGGTAACCTTAAGTGAAACGCATAAAAAATATAAAACCCCAAAAATCGACAAGCTGAATTAATTGAGTAAAAAGATGGTCATCCAGCCATGGTGTGGTGTGATGTAATTTTAAATGCAAAGATTAGCTTTAGACCAGCGTATCTTTGTTCATGTCTTTATAATGCTGGTATTCCCGCTGATATTGTTCAGCCAAAGCCGTCTTTTGTTGCTCATCCAAAATTTTACCAGCCTGCTGAAAGAAACCGTGTTCTTCCTCTTTTAAATGGTGATGCACCTTTTCAGACAGTTTTTTTGCCAGCGCAATCCACCCAGGATTACTGAGTTCCATCGCCGTCAGTTCTTCGACCATTTCATCCATTTCATGGTGTTCTGCCAGAGCATGACGGGTGATACTCAGGCCGGAATCCGTCATCATCAATGGAATATAGAAATAGCGGTCTTCCGCCGTCTCATGGGCAAACAGTTCATTTTTGAGTTGCTTGAACAATTCACGGCGTTCAGGTGAATCCCCGGAAGTCTGTAATAATTTTTCTGCCAGCTCGCGCTGAATCTGGTGGCTTTCTCTTAAAGCTTCAAAAATCGTCTGCATCATGACTCCTGTTTCATTTTTTGTTCTTCATGCTGCTGATTCTAGAGAATTTTTAGGAGTTAATCTGGCATAGTTTGTACAGCTGTTGCTATAAAAAGGTTAATATCGAGAATGGTTTACATCTAGTTTCAAGCCCAGAACAGCTGATAGCTCAAACGACAAATCAGCAAACTGACCAGTATCAGAAACAAAATCCGGATAAAGCCACTGCCATATTTAAAAGCCAGTCTGACCCCCAGCAGCGAACCGGCAATATTCGTCACCGCCATCATCGCACCGAGCAGAAATAGCACATGGCCACTGGGAATAAAGAAACTTAAAGCCGCCAGGTTGGTGGTGAAGTTGGCGATTTTTGAAAGTGCTGATGCATGCAGAAAATCTACGCTCAGGTAACGGATAAAAAAGAAGATAAAGAAACTGCCCGTGCCGGGTCCAAAAATTCCGTCATAAAATCCGATCAGCAAGCTGCCCAATGCTGCCAGAATCAGCATCTTTTTATTCGGCTTTTGCTCGACATGTAACTGGCCGAACTGCTTTTTCATGAAGGTATACAGTGCAATCACGATCAGCATGAACAAAACAAAAGGCTTGAGAATATTGACTGGAATCAAGGTAACACTGGCTGCGCCCATAAAAGCACTGACCAAGCTGCACAGCGCAATCACGCCCAGCAAGTTCCAAGGCAGTTTGACCTGCCTGAGGTAAGACCAAGCAGCAGAACCGGTTCCAAAAATCGAAGCCAGCTTGTTGGTGCCAAATACTGTGGCAGGTTGCAAGTGCGGCAGACTGCTCATGAGGGCTGGAATCTGGATCAGCCCACCGCCTCCCACCGCTGCATCAATCGCTCCTGCCATAAAGGCAAAGACGACCAGACTGATGACAATCTCAAGCTCCATGTGAATAAAACCGAATTAGAGATTAAGTACGCGTTTTGGCACCAGACGTTTACGCTCGGTAATTTCTGCCAGCCCCAGACACTGATCGCCATGAAAGACCAATACCTGCGGTTCAGCAGGATGATCAATATTACTTTCCATCCCCCGGCTAAAATACTCCGCGCGGCCTTCCGGCACCTGAATGTGCGTAAAGTGCTGGACTGGAGCATAGGCAGCTAAAAGCAGGGCTTCGCGCTCTGCTTCAGTCAGACTTTCCAGATATTCGAGGGTATAGCCAGGAATAAGATCAAAATGTCCAGTTCGGGTACGGTGCAGATAAGTCAGATGACCATACGTTCCCAGCGCTTTGGCAATATCTTCACCGAGTACACGAATATAAGTGCCTTTGGAGCAGGTCACATCCAGCGTGATACTGTTTTCAGTAAAGGACAATAAGGTAATTGCATAAATAGTGATTGGGCGAGCTTCGCGTTCAATCTCAATGCCTTGGCGAGCCAGTTCATATAACGGTCGGCCTTCTTTTTTGAGAGCCGAATACATCGGTGGCACTTGCTGGATATCCCCAGTGAACTGAGCCAAGACCTCTTCAATACGTGCTTCAGTCAGCTCGGGCACCGCCTGCTCCAGTAGCACTTCACCTTCGACATCACCCGTGGTGGTGCTATGACCTAAAAAGATGGTGGTCTGATAGCGCTTGGTCGAATCCAGCAGATAATGCGAAAATTTGGTCGCCTCTCCCAGACAGATCGGCAATAAACCGGAGGCCAGTGGATCCAGTGCCCCGGTATGGCCTGCCTTTTGCGCACGGTACAGCCAGCGGACTTTTTGCAGTGCCGCATTAGAGCTGATGCCCAAAGGTTTATTTAACAGAAATACACCGCTGATATGACGACGCTGAATTTTAGGAGAAGCTACTTTCATGGCACAACATCAGACATTTTTTAAATTGGTGCAATGGTAAAACCCTGCTCGATGATTTACAACTTGTCTATGCCGTTGAAATACATTTATGGCATATTGAGTCTATTTAGACTGGATTCCTCAGGAAAGAAAAACAAAAAAGGTGCATAGGATATGCAGAAATACAAAATCTGGATTATTGTGGCGCTGGTGCTCCTCTGTATGATCACCCTGATTCTGTGGCTAGCTCCCAAAGATAAGGCTGAAGCACATATAGCTACGCCGTCATCTTCCACCACAGCCCCCCAGCAACAGACAGTATTGCTAAACCAGAACCCGGCCAATGCCATGTTTGCCAGTTCCAGTCAGCAGGATACGGAAATCAACTGTCAAATGCGTCTTGATGCCAGTCAGCGCTTAATAGTGAATGAACAGACCCGTAACTGTTTTGAATATTTTATTACCCAGTATGGCGAAAAAACACTGGAACAGATCGATACAGATTTTCATGGCTACATTTCGCAGAACTATCAACAACCTGCGCTCTCACAAATTCTGGACTTGTGGAAGCGTTATCTGCAATACCGTCAGACCCTAGGTTCATTAAATCCGCCCTCTGGCCTCAATCAGGAAGACCCGGCTTATTACCGCAGCATCTATACTGCTACCCAGAATTTACGTCAACAGTTTTTCTCGAAGGGTGAAATTGAAGGCCTGTTTGGTACAGAAGATAGCTACCATGAATATACCTTGGAACGGATAGCGGTTCTGGCAGATCAACAGCTGAGTGAAGCAGAAAAAGCCCAGCAACTGAAAAACTTATTCGAGCAACTGCCTCAGGACTGGCAGGAAAACCTGGAACAGCTGAACAAGCTAGAAGATTTACGTCAATTAACGGCTGATATTAAAGCTCGCGGCGGCTCTGATGAAGAAATCCGGCAGATGCGTCTGAACCTGGTGGGTCCGGCCGCCACCCAGCGTTTGGAAAAACTGGATATAGAACGGGCCAACTGGAAAAACAATGTCAACCACTACCTTCATGCACGAGACAATATCTTAAAAAGTGGCATAAGTGATAATGCCAAACAGCAAGCTATTCAGGAGCTGCGGGTACAGTCCTTTAAAAAACCAGAAGACCGTTTGCGACTGGCCACCTTTGAACAGCTGCATGATCAGGGGGGTAAATTACCTTATCCAGATTGACATGCTCTACTGATCAAATCACGTCAGAGAAGCTGGCTCCTTGCTGGATCTATTCATCGGATTGACAAAGATCTTACTTCAATAGAGGTAAACAAGTATGTCAGCCACTGTTCATATGGTGTCGCGTTTTCAAGAGTTTATAAAAGCTATCTCGAATAGTTGGTGCGCCACTATTTTTTCAGCTTGCTCTTGTCCTGAAATGATATGGTCTTTAGCCGACAGTCTGAGAAGAATAAGCAAAAGAAAAACAATATGCCTCCCATGAGCAGCGCTGCATGGACTGCAAAATTTTAGCGCTGGAACTGACAACCTATTTAATAAAGCTTATAAAAAAGGAATTTATGAAAATGTTGAGGCAATTTCAGCCCGCATTGGCTGTCACGCTCACCAGTAGCATAGTGCTTGGCTTATCTCTACATACCCAAGCAGTGTGCCAGTGCCACGCGGGTCATTGCAAAAGAAAAATATGGCGCGGATTGCCATAAAAATAACAAGCAGGAGTGATTTATGAAATATGGACTATTTATAGCAGGCTTGCTCTTCGGCTCAAGCTCTGTCATGGCACAAACTCCCACGCTGGCCAGTCAAGCCACTGCAAAAGTCAGCTCGAACTACGCCAAAACCCAATATCCGATAGTTTTTGCGCATGGTATGGCAGGATTTATTCGTATAGGCACGGATCAGTTTGGACTGGATTACTGGTATCAGATTCTGCCAGATTTGGCCCGTAATGGCGCCAATGTCTGGGCCACGCGTGTATCACCCTTTAACTCATCTGAGGTACGGGGTGAACAGCTTAAACAGCAGGTTGAAGAAATTTTAGCCATTACAGGCGCTGAAAAGGTCAATCTGATTGGTCACTCGCATGGCGGCCCGACGATTCGCTATGTGGCAGGTGTAGCCCCTAACTCCGTTGCCTCCTTAACTACAGTGGGCGCACCCCATAAAGGTTCTCCAGTGGCGGATTTAATTCTAAAAGCGCAAGGCACGGTTATTGAAGAAGCTTTGGTCGGTAGCATTAACCTGATGTCTAAAGCAATCACTTGGGCACAGGGCCTAAACCCAAACAGTTTCCCGCATGATTCCATGGCGGCAGGTAACAGTCTTACACTGGCCGGCGCAGCTGAATTTAACCAGAAATATCCCTTCGGGATGCCTACAACAAGCTGTGAAGAAGGCAGCTATAAACAGGGAGGCATTTACCACTATTCTTTCACTGGTGTTGGAACGGTCACCAATATTCTTGATCCGGACTCCGCTTTACAACTCACCAGCTTATTAATAGATGGAGGACGGGATAATGATGGCCTGGTGGCGCGTTGTAGCGCAAAATTCGGTAAAACCATTCGCGATAATTACCACTGGAATCATCTGGACGAGGTTAATATGGTATTGGGTCTTAAAAGTCTATTTGCCGCTGATCCGGTCAATGTCTATCGCCAGCATGCCAACCGTTTAAAGTTACAGGGACTTTAAGGTCAAAGATGATTCTGGAGCGACTGTAGAGAATACTTCAGTTGTTTAAAAAAGCATGATGAGCAAGTGGTGCTTTTCCATTCACCAGCCAATAGATTAAAAGTACAGGCATATAAACTACTAAACTACAGATATAAAAAATGCGCCGATAGGCGCATTTTTTAACTCGTGATAAAACTTAAAATTAAGCTTTAACTTTACGAGCTGGTAATTTTTCACGGATACGCGCAGCTTTACCAGACAATTCACGCAGGTAGTAAAGTTTAGCACGACGAACGGCACCACGACGTTTCACTTCAACTTTAGCTACGATTGGAGAATGTGTTTGGAAAACACGTTCAACACCAACACCGCTAGAGATTTTACGAACTGTAAACGCAGAGTTTAAACCACGGTTTTTGATTGCAATTACTACACCTTCAAAAGCCTGAAGACGTTCACGATCGCCCTCTTTTACTTTTACAGAAACAATAACTGTATCACCTGGTGCAAATTCAGGTAGATCTGTTCTTAATTGTGCATTTTCAACTGCTTGAACTAAAGGATGCTTACCGCTCATGGGGTATCTCCGATTAGCGCGGGTCAGAAGGGGTCTGATATCCGCAGGGTATAGAGGCTAAAGCGCATGTTACCCATTAAACTTTTTCTTTATGCTTGACCACTTCAATACATAAAGAGCCTAATAAAATACTTAATTAAATTTAAGTATTTTGCTCAGGTAAAGCCTTAAAGCACTGCTTTAAGTTTACTTACCCTTGCTCATCTTTGAGCCATTTTTTTTGCTGCTTGCTTAGCTCAACTTGCTCCACCAATTCTGGGCGGCGTTCAAGTGTACGCTGGTAACGCTGCAAAAACCGCCATTTTTCAATATTTGCATGATGCCCGGACTTTAATACTTCAGGCACATCCAAACCTTCAAAATGATCTGGCTTGGTATATTGCGGGCAGTCTAACAGACCGTCCACAAAGGAGTCTTGCACATGAGATTGCTCATCAGACATGGCATTCGGAAGTCTCCGAATAATGCTGTCTAATAAAACCATCGCAGGCAGCTCACCGCCCGACAAGACGTAATCCCCGATTGACCATTCCTGATCAACATATTTCTGGATCAAACGCTCATCGACCCCTTCATAACGTCCACAGAGTACAATCAGACCGTCATACCGAACGAAATCCTGTACTGCTGCTTCATTTAAGGTTTTACCTTGGGGTGACATATACACCACCGGTACATGAACCGCACCTGCATCATTTGCAAGCTCTATGGCACGGTGAATTGCTTTTGCCAGCGGCTCAGCCATCATCACCATACCCGGACCACCCCCAAATGGACGTTCATCCACCCGTTTGTAGTTGCCCGTTGCAAAATCACGTGGATTAATACAGTGAATCTGCATCAAATCCCGTTTTGCTGCGCGCCCGCTAATCCCGTAGGCTGTAATCGCTTCAAACATTTCAGGAAAAAGCGTAATGACTGCAAAAAACATCGCAGACTCCTCTATTTCCGAAATATTAGTAATCTACGCCCCAATTTACGTAGATACGACCAGCTTCGAGATCAACACGCTGGACCACATCTTTGTGCCATGGAATCATTCGCTCTTCACCATCAACGCTCTCGGCAGTCGCACGAACCACCATAACGTCATTGGCACCTGTCTCAAACAGCTCATGGATTTGACCGAGGTTGACTTCCTGCTCATCATCGTCCAGACCTAACACCGTTAGGCCTTTCAGATCAGACCAGTAATACTCGTCCACGCCTGCTTGTGGCAGCTGCGATTTTGCAATCCAGATATTTGCACCCACCAGGTTATCTGCTGCAGTGCGATCGCTCACACCTTTCAAGCTGACCACCAGGCCCTTACCATGCGGTTTCCAACGTTTTACATCGACAATTTGCCAACCTGCTTTAGTCTCAATGTACCAAGGCAGGTAGTCAAATATGTTGCTCATGGGTTCTGTATTGGAATAGACCCAGAGCCACCCATTTAATCCATATGCTGAACGTAACTGTCCAATCTGAATACGATCTTCGGGAACATTCTGTGTTGGTGTCATGGGCTACCTACTACTTAATTCGTTAAAATTATGCAGCAGCTGCAGCTTTCTTAGCTTGAGCAGCTAAAGAAGCAACACGCTCTGAAGGTTGAGCACCTTGAGCCACCCAGTGAGCGAAACGATCAGCATCTAAACGAAGTTTTTCTGCTTTACCTTGAGCTGTTGGGTTGAAGAAACCGATACGTTCGATGAAACGACCGTCACGCGCATTGCGGCTGTCAGTTACAACGATTTGATAGAATGGACGCTTTTTAGCACCACCACGAGTAAGACGAATAACAACCATGATAGAACCTTATAGTTTTTACGGATTATCCCTGTATCGACCATCGATACAATTCAAACCCCTTTCATAGAGGGCCGTATTTTACGCGATGTTTGCCCTGAATGAAAGATTAAAAAGTGGGTTGGCTACAATTTTAGGTTTAGCGCCCGTCCCAAGTAGATGTTTCACTCAAGGCACAAGCTACCGCACCCTTAGCCCAAAATTTCTGGTTTCTTTGATTTAAACAAAGAACACCATTATTAGCAACCACAGTACCTGTTTTAGGAGTAGCTACAAGTGTCCATGTACTCAACCCGACATTAGTTAAAGCGACGGTATATAGGACTTCACCTTGTGATGGAATATTTCCTGAGTGCTGTATATCTGCTAACGTAATAGCCGTTAGTGTCCCTCCAACATCTTTCATATAAGAAAAATTAGCAATTTTATAGCGCTGTATTTTTTGAGCAATATCCAGTAACTCAGCTTGAGCTTCAGTTCTTTTCGTTTTTCGAACATATTCCTGATATGAAGGATAAGTAATCGCAGCAAGGATACCTATAATTGCCACCACAATCATGAGTTCGATAAGCGTAAAGCCTTTATTTTCATTTACCATTCTTCATGCCCCGTTCCACACGTCATGGTCGTGGTATTAATATTAGCCCAAGTCTTATTTTTACAGCGCAAGCCTGTGCTTGACATTAAGAAGCTAAAGTTTCGCGTATCTTTACTTTCAGCTGTCACAACCCATGTTTGTCCGGTGGCGCCAAGAACTAAAATAAAATTGTACTTAACAGCTGTTCCAGTTGCACCTTTAGGCAGCACCCTCAAATCCGTTGGCACATTAGCTCCCTCATAGCTAAAGTTGCGAGACTTATGCTTATCTAACATCATTGCTATTTGTTGGAGTTGATCTTGTGCTTGCACAGCCTGACCACGTCGTACAGTAGCTTGATAGGATGGAATCGCAACTGCAGCAAATATAGCTACAATTACGACTACAACCATGAGTTCAACCAAAGTAAAACCCTTTAATGGTGAAATATTTAAATTCATAAGTCACCTATCAGTTTTTACGTGCTAGTTTTTCATACCAACGTTGGGGTATCAGACACATTTCTGTTGCTTCACCACCACCGAAACCACCCGTCACAGTTAGAGCAATACGGCCACTTGTTTGAATACAATAATTTTTCGCACTAGACTCACCTTCCGCTTCTGGTGGACATACCTCATCACCACAAGTTACCGGTGGACAGCTGTCACCTTCACAATCAGGCTTTCCTCCACCTCCATCATCTTTACCGCCAACGGTTACAGTATGAATACCAACACCAATTACAGCACGTGAATCAGCTGGCTTCGAAGCACACTGGCCATATGGCAAACAGAAAGCTGTAATCATACTTTCACCTTTAACCCCAGCACCACAGTCACCAGAAATACCGGGTTTACTAGCATCAAAAGTAGAAACATATAATTTATAGTTCATCACCAATGGTGTACCAAATACTTTCTCACTTTGTTTTTTATAGCTACTACAATTTGTCAGTGCTCCATCTACTCCAGCTGTACAGTTTTGGAAGCGATAGAACCAGCCTTTACCTGAATAAGGTGCAACAGGATTAGTGGTTGAGAAGCGATTACTATCGGTAATTTCTCCTAATTGCGTTTTTATGACGCTTTCAGTTTTAAGAGGCGCTGTTGCCGCTCTATTGAACAAATCACGGCGTGCAACATCTTTATCATAAACATTATAAATAGAATCGTAATCATAGCCTGCTGTAGTGGTTGTATAATCTCGTAAAGGTTCGCTTCTATTACCACTGCCTATTGAAATCAGTGCAAATGTTTCACCGCCTGCATTATATAGAGAGAAACTCGGCATATCATAGAAACGTGGACTTTTCTCTGCCGCATTTAAATTTAATAGACGGACTGGAGTTTTGGGTACAGCTCCTATCTTACCTTGTTTATTATCTAAATCGATTCTAAATACCTGACCGCCTAAATCCCCAAAGTAAAGATGATCTACAAGGTCATCTCCATCACGGTCAACCGTACGGATTTGGCTTGCAACGCTATATTTTAAGTCATTATGTTGAGTTGCGATTACACCTGATTCTGTTGTTACTGCTGAAGTACTTGATGCATTGGCACTGGCCCACCATAATAAATCACCATTGTCAGCATCAAACATATAGACACCGGCGCCTTTCTTATTGGGTTGATTATAAATATGACTCTCATAACCTTCATATAAGCCTTTTACGCCATTTGTACGCGCATCACCATCATCACCACCAGCATCATACCCCCCACCTACAAACATAACGCGTTTACGTACACCACCCCAATTAACCCATGCTATGGAGGGTTTTGACCAGCTCTGACCCATATATTGCAATTCTGAGAAAGATTTGCTTGATGATCCGCTATAGACTTTCTGGGTTGCAGGATCGATATGGAATTTAAGTGTTGGGCTGTTTATATCGCTCAAATCTAAAGCATAATAACTACGTCCCCCCATACGCAAACCACCGTATGCAATTTGCCAGCCCTTTTGACTAGTGGTTCGGCCATTACCCACTGTTAAATTACCAGAAGCATCTACCACATAACGCGTATCAAGCGCCCACGCACCATCAATTCCGTAAAACAGTTTTTGCATTCCACCAGTAGTAACATTCGATGGCCTGAAAGCATCTTTTTGATTTTCTACCATTTCATTAGGCACAAAGGCAAATTTTTCTACACCGGTATTGGCATCAACAACATGAAGCAAACCTTGCGTTGTTCCGAAAAGTATGTAGTCTTCCCGGTTAGTCGATTCCATAACCTTATCAGTTGTGTTGTAACTGAGCTTACCTTTATTCGTAACAAGTACTGGGTAAGAGTGCATGACTGCACCCATCTGACGTAGAGCTGGTTGGGTAATTAAATTTGCAACTGTCGTTGGCGGGCTATTAACATCGATGTTATAGCCTAATAATGATACTAAATAACCACGATTCGGATCATTTTTATATATCGAATCTGAAAGGTCTGCAAGTTGAACTTGACGAAGGTTACCACTCCCCCCAAATACAGTTGAAGCTCCTGTTACAGTCGCTCTACGGTTGGTTAGCAATTTCCGTTGAGCTGTTTGATTATCGGCTTTAGCCCCTAATAATAATTGAGACCAAGCACCACCTCTCGCTGCAAATTTACGGCTACCCACTGTATTTTCATCACTATTGACTACTGAAGTATCAATTGCTTTCGCCCAATAATCATAAACTGTTGATGTAATATTTCCATTTGCATCATAGGTAGGTTCGACTAGACTACCATTACTATTAAAGACCCGAGAACCACCTTGACCTTTTAATATGCCACTTCCATCAACTTTAAATTTTTTCAAATTTCCGAGCCAAAGCTGGTAACTGGTATTCGGTGTCGGTTGAAAGGTCTGATAATAAGCATCATCTTGGAGTTCGGCTGGATTTAAAGCATCACGTGGAATAGTGGGTGAGCCAGTCGTAACTGAAGGAATATCTTTGGACAAATTACTAATAAAATCATTTACACTGTCTACAATATCTTGAGAACTATTTCCTGGATACCATCCACCTTCACCAATAATTCCCCAATATGCTGCTTCCTGTACATTTGTTAAGTTTGTTTTTTTATTTCCATTTTTATCTAAAAATGGAGCTAAATTTTCCGCTTGTGATTTTGTAGGATCGTATTTTGGAATACTATTAAAACTATTACCAAACCCGACTACAGCTGTTTTAAATTTCAATCCTTTAGCATTTTTAGTTGGATCTAATAACGCAGAATTTAATTTTCCAATACAATCCCATCCAGGAGAGGTTCCTGTGCAATTTGGGAATGATGATTTACCAATAGCTGCTCTTGATAAGTCTGTATTTGTTCCTTTGTTGGGCTCACCGTCTGTTAAAACGTAAACTCCTTGACCACTACATTTCTTAATCTCATCTGTTTGAGTAAGCGAAGTAGGAGAGCTATAATTATTTCCACTTTTAGTCAATTCGTCAGATTCACCCCACCCACCATCAGTATAGTTTTTAGTCGAGGTCCCCATTAAGTAGGAAATAGTAGTCGCATATGATCGACCTGTTGGAGTGTTAGAGTTTGCGGATAATCCATTAATTCTTTCCCACAATATTTCGCGCTGGGTTTTATTTACATCTTTACATTGAGTATTCCACCATGAACCCGTGCACTCTTGTACAACTATTGTTGTATTTAAACGTCTTGCAGGAACTAATACTGCACCAGACTCAGTATTTGTTGGTGAACCCAAGGTTGATAAACCTATAATTTTATCATCGGCTAACTTTGTGATTCCTTTAGATGCATTACCATTTAGAAGATCATTCATTGCTGTTTTTAGACGAGTAATTCGATACTGTCCTGTACCATCATATGAACCACTGCCAGTCATACTTCCAGATACATCAAGCATAAACATAAGGGTGACATCACCAGACTTTGCATCCTGATAAATGTCAATATCACTTGCTTGAGTTACGCTAGTAGTAACCAATACTGTTGATAGTGCAGTCATACTTGCAACAAGGACTTTATAGCCATATGAACTTAGAAAATTATTTTTTAATGGTTTCATTTCATTACCCCAAATTTAGACAAAGTCCTGAACAATGACATATTCAGTCACATGAGAAGTAAACGGAACATTGAGATCACTCAGGCATTCTGTAACCGTTCTTCTACTCGGTGCATTTACATTTACCGTAGTCCCTGCAGGAATTGTTACTTCACTCATATGATTTTGAAAACATGCATTAATTGCTGAACTCGTTGCAGACGTAAGATTAGGCATAACTGAAACTGCAAAAACCTTTACTGCCTTACTACGCTCGAATTTAACTGCTTCTTCATCCGTACCAAATTGCGCCCCAAAAAATGGATCATTTTCAGAAATACTAGAAAACTTGACCGCGACTTGCGTCATTACCACTTTTCGTCCACTTGTAAAAAAGTTAGTAGAACTTCCTGTATTTGAATTACAGTAACCCTCTGTACCAAATTCATTATTTGTTGGTGCAGTTGCCCCAGCTTTCCAATAAATGATACTTGCACGATTGATGTCAAAGAAACTTGGTTCAGCACCTCTATAGCAAAATACAAGTTCCTTATCTCTATCATCGGCACCACCAATATAGCCAAACATTCCACTACCACTGAGTGCCTGAATAATATTGTCTTCTCTTTCAACATTGAAAAATGCCGAGTCCGAGTTTTGTAGTAACAATTGCTGTGCTTGGCTATTCGTTGCAATCCCCAGAGAAACCATTCCTTGTCGCACGGCGAGCGTTCCCAGGACAATAACAGCTAACAATATAAGTAGAACCACTATAAGCGTTGCACCACGTTGTTTCTTAATCATTGCCCTCTTTCCCCAAATGTATTTCTCAAAGCGACTGTTTGTGTTACGACTTGACGAGCATATTTAGGAGAGTTTGCTGCAGGAGTTTTAATTTTTACAGCTTGATCTAATACTTGAAAAACCTGGCCGTCTGAGAAGGTGCTGTCATTTCCCACCGACTGATTGGAACGCCCAAGAATCCCTAATTGAATTAATAGAATTCGCGGTCTTGGAGCTGGCAATGCAAGATAAGTACTAGCATCAACATAACGATAATTAGCCCCATTTTGAATCCCATACAACACCCTGAAATGATCGGCGCGTTTTAAAATAATCTGTCCAGCATCTCCAAATCCCGTAATAGAGGTTGGACTACCATCTAAAGGATAGTACCCTGCATCACAGGCAAGCGCTAAAGGCTGATTTGGCTCATTATCGCTTTTATTACTATCCGCTCTTAAGAAGTAACGCTGTACTATTACCTGTCTCCCCTGTGCCAGGGTAAATTCTAAATTATTCCCTTCGCAATCAAATCCTCCATACCACACATCATCTGTAGTTGCTAGGGTGCCTTTATCATCTTTGATATATTGAGGTAAATATTGAATTGTTAATTGGTCACTAGAAAAAGTATTTATATTTGAGATACCAGACCACTGTGAGGCACTTCCTACTGTCTGACCATGACTTCTGGATAATAAATTCTGTGCAACAGTGCCCCCAATAAGTGTAATAGGCAGATTAGCTCTATCCGTTCCTGTTACAGTCACTGCATTTGCACTCGACCTAAATACGATACCGCCATAGGTACTAAGATCATTGATACTCGATTGAACGGTATTCAAATTACCCAATCGAATATCATGAATAATTGTATTCAAACCAAAATTTGCATCATCCTGTAAACTTGCCTGGCCTTGTTGTAAGGCTTGGCTTCTCGAAGCAGTTAAAAACAGCATTAGGGCGGCTGCACTAATTACCAGACCAAGTGCTAGTGCTATCAGCAATTCAATTAAAGTAAAACCTACCTGTTTATTCATATCAGTAGACCTCCATAATTAAACAGGTTGAATCAGGATCATATGCAGTACTGGAAGTACAGTTTCCCTCCCCAACTGCTCCATGTGTTGGTGCAGTGTCTCCCCATGCCACATAAATGCAATGGCGCCCATCATTATTTCCTTGGCATGGCAAATAATTGATCATCATGCCAATTGAACGTGCTTTTTTAGAAATTTCGGACACATCAAAATCAGCAAAGTCAGTACTTGTACAATTCGTTGCAGTAAAGCAGTTTTTCGCTCGATCTATCTGTTTCCCAGCGGTATTTAGATGATAGGTATAAACATTTTCTGCCCCGCGATTTACACGCATTCTTTCAGCCAAGTCACGACCTAAATTAATCGCTTGAATACGCGAACCACTTTCTATAGTTGCTTCAACCGCTCTATACTGAAGTGCAATAAATCCCATTACGCCGATTGCCAGAATAAGCAATGCAATGAGTACTTCCATCAGTCCAACACCCTGTTGATGGTTTATTCTATTCATCAGCATGTTCCCTTCACCACTTGTTGAACCGTTCCCATTTTAGACACTGAAATAGTTTGAGATATTCCGCCCGAATTACTACATAAGATAAATGTCGTATCTGTAGTTGCACCAACTACACCGCCATTAAATCCATATGTAATTTCTGTTGCACTACTTGGAAGTAATGTGGTGGAGCCATAAGGCATCCAATTTAAAACCGTATCTGTATTCGCAACCAAAGTCGTTGTCTCCGCAGATTGCAGTGCGACTTCTACATTGCGTCGTTCCAATACTGCTTTGGAACGTGCTTGCTGTAGAACACCTATCAGCTCATTGGTACTTTTTTTAAGATTTTGTTGGGTCATCATATTGCCAAATGAAGGAGCAGCTATTCCTGCAATAATCGCCAAGACCGCAATCGTCACCATCAACTCAATCAGCGTAAATCCCTTATTTTTCTGCATGCGCCCCCCAGCAACAAAACTTTACCCTATTAAAAATCTTATTCTAATTGTTTACAAAAAACACACATTACAAGATAAAAGGCATAAAAAAACGGATGACTGTCATTTGGCAATCATCCGTTAATTTTTGAGTAAAATTAAACTGTTAACTACAACACCTTTTAAGCCTGAGTTACAGGAATGCGTAACTCTTTGGGTAAGCTAAAAGTAATATTTTCTTCACGACCATCCAGCTCTTGAGGTGCCTGTGCCCCCCAGTCCTGTAAACGCTGAATGACTTGTTTAATTAGAATTTCTGGCGCAGACGCTCCAGCGGTAACTCCAATTTTAGTATTCTCAGTAAACCAGTCTTGTTGCAACTCATCCGCATTATCCACCAAATAAGCTGCTTTCCCCATACGTTCGGCCAGTTCACGTAAGCGGTTTGAGTTAGACGAGTTTGGCGAACCGACCACCAGAACCACATCACAAGCAGATGCCAGATCGCGCACAGCATCCTGACGGTTTTGCGTGGCATAGCAAATATCATCTTTACGCGGACCTTGGATATTCGGAAATTTCTGGCGAAGCGCATCAATGACTTTAGCAGTATCATCAATGGACAAAGTCGTTTGGGTTACAAATGCCACTTTATCGGGATTATGCACTGTTAAAGCGGCGACATCCTCTTCATCTTCAACCAGATAAATTTCACCACCCTTTTTCTTGTCGTATTGACCCATAGTGCCTTCGACTTCCGGGTGGCCTTCATGACCAATTAAAATGGCTTCAATCCCTTCACGGGCATATTTGGTCACTTCAATATGTACTTTGGTCACTAGCGGACACGTCGCATCAAAAACCTTCAGGCCACGACGCTCCGCTTCTTGCTGTACCGCCTTAGATACTCCATGTGCACTAAAAATCACAATATTGTCATCTGGCACTTCATCGAGTTCATCGACAAAAATCGCACCACGCTGACGCAGGTCATCCACCACAAATTTATTATGGACCACTTCATGACGCACATAAATGGGTGGATTAAAGCATTCTAGGGCCCGGTTGACAATCGCAATGGCACGATCAACACCAGCACAGAAACCACGCGGGTTGGCTAAGACAATTTCCATAGAATCCTCAATACTCACACCATTTTTAGCGGTTCAATTGAAATAAATGTAAACATTCGACTCACAACTATTTAGTTTAAAGCCGCTCTACTCTAAAATAGAGAAGATATTTTATCATATCAGGAAAAATATCATGTCGGGTCTCTTGTTTGTCGTTTCCGCGGCGTCTGGAACGGGCAAAACATCCCTTGTTAAAGCCTTACTTGAGCGTGTCAACAATCTTCATGTTTCTGTCTCTCATACGACACGCGGTCAACGACCTGGCGAACTCGATGGCGTACATTATCATTTCTCGACCAAAGAAGATTTTTTAAATCTGGTCAATCAAGGCGGTTTTATTGAATACGCAGAAGTATTCGGTAATTACTATGGTACGGCTCAGGCCACAGTCCAGGAACAGCTGGCCAAGGGCCATGATGTTTTACTGGAAATTGACTGGCAAGGCGCACAGCAGGTACGTCGCTTATTTCCTGAATCCAAACAGATTTTCATCCTGCCACCAAGCCAGTTTGACTTGCGTCAACGCCTCTCCAACCGCGGCACCGACTCTGTTGAAGTAATTGAACACCGTCTCAGCTGTGCAGTTGAAGACATGCAGCAATATACCAATTTTGACTATGTGATTATCAATGACGACTTTAACAAGGCGCTGCACGACCTTGAATCCGTGATTATTGCCAATCGTCTGGTGGTATCTCAGCAGGCGTACCGTCATGAAAAACTGATCCAGGCTTTAATTACACCGAGCGCCGAGTGATTAAAACTTGAGTCTCTAGGCAAAGCCTTTTATACTGTGCAGTCTGTTAAAATTTACTATTCAAACGAGAATTCTTATGGCACGCGTAACCGTTGAAGATTGTTTAGACCATGTAGACAACCGCTTTGAGCTTGTACTAGTGGCAAGCAAACGCGCGCGTCAATTGGCACGTCAAGGCATTGAACCGACTGTGGAATGGGACAATGACAAACCGACTGTAGTGGCTTTGCGCGAAATCGCTGCAGGGCATGTGTCCAAAGATATTTTAAAACAGCGTGATCAGGATTACCAAACTTCGAGCCTGGATCTGGCACTTTCTGCAAACAACCTTAATCTGGATGGCTTTTCTTTCCAATAAGCCCTCCTCCAGAAAAAAGCCTAGTTTAAAACTAGGCTTTTTTTGTTTTCTGGCTTTTATATTTATGCTAGAACGGTTATAACTTAACAGTTAGCTCCCGAGTTTGTCCCGGTTTTCTGCTTTTAAGCATGAAAAAAATTGACAAGCTTTATGATTTCGATTTCATTAGAGCTTTCAGTTTTTTGTTTGTAAGAAAATCCAGTTTAAAAGGTGTTTTATGCCAGGGCCACAGGTCAGTCAAGCCAAGCAACAATTACATATCATTATCGACGCGTATTTAAATGAAAGCGAAGTCGAGCGTGTGCTTGCGGCTTGTGATTATGCAGATCTGGCCCATGAAGGCATTACCCGTAAAAGCGGCGAACCCTATATTCTGCACCCGATTGCGGTAAGCTGTATTTTGGCTCATATGCGGCTGGATACTGAAACCCTGATGGCCGCCCTGCTGCATGATGTTATTGAAGATACTGACTTTAACAAAGATGACATTAGCGAGAAATTTGGCCGTACCGTTGCAGAGTTGGTAGATGGCGTCACCAAACTGAGTCATTCCAGCGATAAAGAATATAATAAAGCTGCTTCTTTTAGAAAAATTCTGCAAGCCACCTTACAAGATCCACGTGTCATTATTATTAAACTTGCTGACCGTTATCACAACATGACCACTTTAGAGTCATTGCGGCCAGATAAACGCATGCGGATTGCACAGGAAACCTTTGATATTTTTGTGCCGATGGCGCGTATTGTCGGCATGAACGAAATGGCCGACAATCTGGAACACCTGTGCTATCAGAATCTCGATTTGGATATGTTTAATAATGTTCAGGATGCATTATTACAGACCAAACCGAAACGCTGTGAATATCAGAGCATCTGGGAAGTCAATCTGGCCGAACTGCTGCAACAGCATCACATTCATGGTCGTATTAAAAAGAAAAACAACAATATCGAGCTACTGCGTCACTTCGTCAAAAACGATATTGACTTACAAGAACTGACTCATAGCCACGCCTTTGAAATTATTTTACAAAGTATTGCCGACTGTGACCGCCTGGCAGACATTCTACGAGAAAACTTCCAGGTCCTGCATTATGAAGATCATATCCGCCGTCCACTACCTGGCGGCAACCAGTCACTGCTGATGCGTCTGAAAGGTGAAAAGACCACCTTGTCGCTCACTATTCAAACCGAGTTGATGCGCAAGGCTGCACGCTTTGGCGTAGTTCTGGGTGAAAATGCACCACAAGCCTGTCGCTCTGCCATTCAGGCCTCCATGCAAAACCTGAATGGTCTAATTGATGGTGAATGTGCCAAAACCACCTTTAGTGAATTACTGGATTATCTGCATCAGGAAAAAATCTGGGTCTATACTCCGCATGGGCATCTGCATGAATTACCCCAAGGCGCGACCGCGGTTGATTTTGCCTATGCTGCCAGTCTTTTCTTGGGCAACCATGCCATTGGTGCCAAAATTAATGGAGATACTAAACCGCTTTCCACACCACTCTCTAGCGGTCAGGTGGTCGAAATTATTACCGATGTGCTGGCAACCCCAAACCCCGACTGGCTCAGCTTTATTAACACCCAAAAAGCCCGTCGTGCCATTCAGAATATTCTGCGTGATCAGGATATAGACGAACAGCGTCTGGTCGGTCAGCAGGCTTTAAGTCGTGCATTAAAATTATTCCAGCGCTCTGTCGGTGATTTGACCGAGGCAGACTGGCACAATCTGCTGCAATGGCGCCATGTGGTCAGTAAAGAGCAGTTTTTTGAACAGATTGCGGTCGGGGACTTATTACCGCAACTGGTCGCCAATCACCTGTTCTCTCAAGACCAGCAACAGGAAGCCAACAGCTCGACTCGTCTGATTAAGGGAACTGAAGGTGTGGATGTCAAATATGCCCATTGCTGCAATCCGGTTCTGGGCGATCCGATTCAGGGACACCTTACCCGGCGTGGCCTGATTGTGCATCGTTTACGCTGCCATAACCTGCTGCATGAGCAAAACCAGCATCCTGAAAATATTATGCTCTTGCAATGGACCTCGGATGATCTGGAGGATGTCAACTTTACCGCCTATTTAAAGATTGATCTGGCGATGAATGACGAGCAGATTTCTGACCTGATTTACCAGTGCCGTAAAGCCAAATCTGGGGTCGAAATGGTACGGACTTACGAAGATAAAACCTATGTCAATGTCGTAGTGCATAACCGCAAGCACATTGCCCAGATTATTCGTGAACTGCGCATGCATTTTGGTTTCCCTCGCGTCAGCCGTCTGGAACATCCCCTCAAGATTGCCGAAACGTCTAAAGCAAGTTAATCACTTAAAACGATAATGCTTTTGCCAGTTGAATTGATCTACTATGATGTATCTTGATGATAAAAGGAGAAATTGATGTCCCGCCAAGTGATCCATACTGAAAATGCCCCTGCTGCGATTGGCACCTACTCACAAGCCATTCTTGCTGGAGATACGCTTTATCTATCCGGCCAAATCGGTCTGGACCCATACAGTATGGAACTGGTTGAAGGTATTGAAGCACAAATTCGCCGCGTATTTGATAACTTAAAAGCAGTGTGTGAAGCTGCGGGTGGCTCGCTGGCGGATATTGTTAAACTGAATATCTTTTTAACTGATCTGTCTCATTTCCAGCTGGTTAACCAGATCATGGGCGAATATTTTGCCCAGCCCTACCCTGCACGCGCCGCTTTAGGTGTAGCCAGCTTACCCAAAGATGCTTTGGTTGAGATGGATGGAATAGTAGTTATTAATCAATAATTTATTAAAAAAACTAACTTTTTAAGGCCATTATTCTTCATAAGGTCTTATGCTTGAGCGGAAATCTAATTGCATTCAGATTTCCGCTTACTTATATTATCTTTATTTAAATCACCAATCATAATAAATACTTTTTCAAATGATTTTTATTGACAAACGATAACAATTATCAATAATATTACTTATCTTATTTATTCACTGTGGTTGTATCCTATGTATGTTTGTCTATGCCGTGGCATTACAGATCAAGACATTAAAGATGCTATTGCAAATGGTGCAGAAAGTTATCGTGACGTGCGCGATATGCTTGATTTAGGTACTTGTTGTGGACGCTGCGCTCCAGAAGCACGCATGATCATCAGTGATGAAGTTTCCCAGCTTGCAGCCCGTTTGGCGGTGGCTGCCTAAACCCGATAAAGATAAGAATAAGAAGTAAAATAAATGATTTAACATCATTTCCTCCCCCGCCTCTGACTCTGGCGGGTTTTTATTGTGAGTCATTCGCTGCAGCTGTACTTGATTGCGATTTTCATTTGCTGTTCTATAAATTACTCACCATTTTGCTGAAACATGTTTTAATATCCTATAAAACAACTTTTTACTTAGAAAACCAATCAGGTTTTAAATGGAGTTATACGATGAAAGGCAATCGTGATGTGATTAATCAGCTCAATCAGGTGTTGTATCACCACCTCACTGCCATTAACCAGTATTTTCTGCATTCACGCATGTTTAATGATTGGGGTATTGAGCAACTCGGTTCGGCAGAATATAAAGAATCGATTCGTCAAATGAAACATGCTGACAAGATTATTGAGCGTATTTTATTTTTAGAAGGCTTACCAAATTTACAGCATCTGGGCAAGTTGTATATTGGCCAGCATACCCAAGAAGTCTTGCAGTGTGATGTACGCAAGGTCAAAGAAAATATTGAAACCATTCAGCAGACCGTCGCGCTGGCTGAAACGCAAATGGACTATGTAACCCGTGACTTACTGAAGGATATTCTAGACAAAGAAGAGGAATATCTGGACTGGACCACCACTCAGTTAGACCTGATTGAACATATTGGTACTGAAAACTATATTCAGAGCCAGCTCTAAGCTTAAAGTAAGCTAATAAAAAAGCCAGCAGATGCCACTGCTGTCCCACAATTTTAATTAGGCTCTCGTTTGAATTGCATGAAGTATCAGAAACAATTCGAGAGCTTTTTTAAATATATGATATTTATTCATATTTATATTTAAATATTACACAGCCTCATCTTTCCTTTAAAATTTCAAATGGATTTGTACAGACAACACCCTACTTTAGAAAGACCCAAAGTAGGCAAAAGTCTTTTATTACCCATACACGACGTCCTGTCGTGATGGGTAATGTGTGGCATCCCTGCCACACCCTCGTCACTTAAAGCCTCATCACTTTAACTATGGAACAGCATTAAACAACTGCTGGCTTTTTATTGACTTTATTTCGGCATCTCCTGAATCAGTTCCTCATAACTGACTTCGGTTTTTTGAATGACGTTTAAACGATTCAGCTGCTGCCGTGCCTCTTTTTCTTTCCCATTAAACGCCAAAAGTTTGGCATATTTCAGCAGATTGTATTTAGTCGGATAACTTAGTACCATCTGCTCGCCTTGCATAATCTGCTCAGCAGACGCTTTGCTATAAGGATTGAGTCGAATCCAGTCAATACGGTGATTAAACTCACTCAGCAGATAAACAGGTTGCTGATTGGTGATGTTCTCAGGCTGTTTTTCATAGCGGATACTTTGGCTCAATTTTGGAACCACGGTATCATAATCACGATAAATCACGGTCAGTAAAATTAATCCGAAAACAAAAATGAATTTCAGGCCGATTGATGGCATAACTATTATTTTAATTTGTGGATGTTGGGCCAGAACCGTACCCAGAATAAAACCGACAGGCAACAGGAAATAGGCATAGTGCTGTGGAAACTCAAACATGGCATGGGTGACAAAAGCCCCGATCATCAAGATCCCGATGACAGACTCTGGTGTGCTGACCCAACGTTGTAGCTGATAACCCAAATAACCGAAATAGGCTAAAAATGGCAGACCAATGACCAGTCCATTCCAGAGCAAAAAGTCCAAAATAAAATTATGTGCACTGCGAATCCAGACTGGACCTTGTACGGTATCGCTAATCGAGACAAAAGCCACACTGCTCTGATACCAGCCATAGCCAAACCATGGCTGTGCTTGAATCGCAGACAACATTTGATGCCAGATCGCGAGGCGTGACATATCTCCGGTGGCACGTGCTACTACATCGCGACTTTGCACAACATTCGCATCTATCGCCTGAGCAGCAAGTTGACTGAGCCATGGGAAAGCCACAATACAGACAACAAAGAAGATGAACCAAGCAATACTGTAATACCATTTCAGGCGGATAATATCTTTATACTGGTAGAACGCCAGATACAGCATAATCGCAATCGCAGCCACCCATGCAGTACGTGACTGGCTTAAAGCCACACCCATGACAATAATTACCGCACATGCAAAGAGCCATTTGGTCTGGATTTTTTTCTTTTCATACAGATAAAGGCAGCTCATTAATGCCATGACTAGAAACGTCGCCATATTGTTTGGCTGGGCAAAATTAGCATAGGGCCGCTGTGTGCCACTAATATTGACCATACCCGGTAAAGTTGCATCCAGATTGGTCCATTGGCAAATGGCAATAATACCTGTGACAGTACCCGAAGCCAGAAACACATAGCTCAGATTGGTGAAGGTGTCTTCTCGGCTATAGTTCCCGGTTGAAAGGTGATAACCCAACACACTTGTGAGCCAAAAGCTAAAGACAAAGATAAAGCCCATCATGGCGATGCTAAAGAAAAATACCTGTCCTGTGAGTAGCTGAATAAAAGATACGCCAGCAAGAAGCAGTAGAGGCAGGCTAACGACCGGAATTTTTAATTTTTCTTTTAGACAAACTGCTGCAATAGCGAATAATGCCAAGAAGGTATACAGTTCGCCCGTATAAGTCACCCAAGGACGGTAATGAATGGGCATGAGCCAAGCGAGGGAGATAAAAACAGCTGCGAGCAGCACCAGCAGGAATTTCATGTGAACTTTTAAGAAAAAGAAATTTTGCTCATGATAAACAAAAAGCAGATTAAAGGATAATCTGCTTTTTGTTTGATCTTTCAAATATAAGTTAATTCCAGGGGCGGAGGTCGACGATAGCGATTGGCTTCCCCTTATTATCAAATAATGCAGTCAAATCACTATCTAACCCCTTAACAGGCAGATACCCAACAATATTTTTATCTCGATAAGGTAAAAGCTTCTGGTCCATACTAGCTTGCGTATTAAATGCACTTAGTTTTTTAAGGGGTTTTAATTTTGCCAAAATTTCTTGATTTCTTAACTCTATTGGTTGATAAGTTTCTGGACGACTTGCCAAGCTATTTCCGAACATTTCATCTTGTTTTTGTTGCTTCGAAATCTCAGGATTAGATGAATAAACAGCACTTATCCATTGTGGTTTTGAAAAAATATGTGAATAATAAGCTTTATCAACTTCTATACCTGATGGATATTTTAAATCAATTTTTCGCACTAACTCAATATCATCTACCACAAACACCTGAAAAACTGGGCGGCCTTGCGCCACTATATACAAGCCATAAAAATATGCAGAAAATTGAATTGTAATAATAATTAATAAATCAATTTTTAATTCTTTTTTCTTTGGATTAAATACTGAAAAGGTGAGTAAGGGGCCTAGGATTAAATCTATCACCAAGATAATCCAAAATACATTCGTTACCCCCATCGCCTGATCTAAGGGTGCAGGATACCAAAAATAAAACACTAAAAACAAAGCAAACGACAATAAGACCAATGAGAATAGACTATGTACAGCCATCGCTGAAAAACGCTGTTTCCAATTCATCCCAATACCCCCTACATGATAATTTGATAGAAAAAAAAGACCTCGAAAGGTCTTTTTTAATAAATACTTAACTATTAAGGCTTACATGCATTTGGTAAGTATTTCGCATCAATTGTAGTACCTGCACCTTGAGTACCATCAGTTAACAATGAATTACCACAAGCCCAAGAAGAACCACCATTAACAGTAGTATAAGTTAATTCATTCGCATTTGCCGCAGAGGCTTTACCCTCTTTCATTTCAATTACAAGAGTACCCTCTGGATAAGCACCAATAGTAGCTGCATCTGTAGATGTTACTTCAGAATACTTACCTTGAAGAGTTGCAGGTAATTCACCAGCTACTGGAGTTGTGCCAGGTGCATTATCAACTAGAGTTGGCCATTCATTTTTATCTGCACCGTATTCAGCTAAAGGTGCCTTTAAACCACCCCCTAGAGTTACAGCTTCAGACACTTGTGCACGAGTAATGTAGTCTTGGTAAGCAGGAATCGCAATTGCAGCCAAAATACCGATAATTGCTACAACAATCATTAATTCAATAAGGGTAAAACCCTTTTGTACTGTATTCATAACATTCTCCACAAATGTTTTGTTAATTTTTTATGAGCTTTATAAGCTGTTTTGTATATAGCATTAAACATGCCAACTTCTATTATAAATATATTTAAATAAAAAACAGCCATTTAACGATAAAAAATTTTCAATTGATTTTCTTAATGTATTTTTATGTAAAAAAGTGACACTTATTGTCACATATTTACAACATCAACCTAGAATAATTGGCTTATTCCCCAGCTCATTTTCTACATCTGCTATTTTTCGGTCATAATACTGGTCTAACACCTGTCCAATCTGTTGAACTCCCTCAATTACCCCGTGTTTATATTGCTGCTGGGCGAGATTCTGAATAATCGACTGGCAAATCTCATTCCAGATTTCCTGGGTCGTGGCTTGCCGAATTCCCCGATCAATTACAATTTCCACCTTACGCTCACATAAGTTAAGGTACAGCAACACACCACTATTATATTCAGTGTCCCAGACACCCAGCTCAGCAAAGAGTTGTCTGGCGCGACAAAGCGTATCTTGATAATAAGCAGATCGGGAAGGCAAACAGCCTTCAATCACCACCTGAATCTCTCCGACATGGCCATGTTCGGCTTCTTCAACTGCCAGCGCAATCGCATGCTGATCCTGCTTGGAAAAAAAACGCTTGGTGGCCGGCATATAGAAAAAATGCTTGAGCCAGCGCTTAAAACTCGGCTGAACAGACTGTTCCAGCTTAGGCTGCGTGACAATCTCTGTTGTATCTGTAGTCGTTACCATGAGCCTGATGCTCCTCCCCCGCCAAAACCACCACCGCCTCCGCCGAAGCCGCCGCCACCAAAACCACCGCGTCCACTGCCACTGCGGCCACCACCGCCTCCGGCCATAAAGGCATGCAAAATCAGCTGCGCAAGCGAGGTGACCAATAAAAAAAACACCCCGGCACCAATCATTAAACTGGCCACTAAGCCCATACCATTGACCAGACCGGCAGCTGTGCCTGCAACTGCGGCAGTCGCAGCACTAAGTTTTCTGCCAAAAATCATGGAACCGATAACACCCGCGATCACAATAAATACTACACTGCCCAAGGTCGCCTGACTGGCCTTTTGTGCTTGTAAGGCCTGTTCCTGACGCGCTTTGAGTTCAGCTGCTGCCTGCGCAGCAACTTCAGGATCCAGATTTAAAATACGCTCAATCTCAGCGATGCCGGCATCAATCCCTTGCGCATACTGGCCCTGTTTAAAATATGGGGTGATTGTTTGGTTGATAATCCGGTTGGCGATAATATCCGGTAATACGCCCTCAAGCCCGTAGCCAGTCAAAATCTGAATCCGGCGGTCATTCAGCGCAACTGTCATCAATAAACCATTATCGTGTTCTTTAGAACCCAATTGCCAGCGCTCTGCCACCCGCATGGAATAGCCGAAGATGTCTTCCTGTCCGGTGGTGGGCACAATCACCACACCAATTTGCGCTTTTCCTGCCTGATAGAGACTCAAGATTCGCTGGCTAATACGCTGCTTTTCTGCCGCGGTTAACACATTGGCTTGATCAATGACCGGTTCATTCATACTCGGCAGATCACGCTGGATCTGCCCTTCTGCCATATCATTGGCAATCTGTGGCTGCTGCATAGTGGTCGTGGCTGGATTCTGCGCTGCAGGTTTTTCAGCTGGACGCTGCAAAATTTCACGTGCCACCATCAGGTCTTCGCTGGCTGTTGCGGTGGCCGTTTCGCTCCAGGCGCTATTCATCAGACTCAACATCAGACTGAGAAAGAGCACTGTACCCATCTGTGCAGCACGCATATACATCATCGCAGTCACCTTAGATTGCTCAATTACTCAGGACGAGTCTTAGTCAAATGATACGGTTGGCGCTTGCTGTGCACTTTGCTCGGCACTGAAGTTCGGTTTGGTATCCATGCCAATCACTTTGGCGGTCATCACCTGCGGGAACTGGCGTGAATAGGCATTAAAGTCTTGAACCGTGGTGATATAACGGTTACGCGCCACGGCAATACGGTTTTCTGTGCCTTCCAGTTGCACCTGCAAATCACGGAACTGTTCATTGGCTTTCAGGTCAGGATAGTTTTCAGACACGGCAATTAACCGCGATAATGCGCTGGTCATCTGAGCTTGCGCTTCCTGATATTTCTGGAATAAAGCCGGGTCTTCCAGTACCTCCTTGTCCACCTTCAGCCCTGCGACATTGGCACGCGCCTGAGTGACTTCAGTCAGCACCTGTTCTTCATGCTTGGCATAGCCTTTAACCACGTTAACCAGATTCGGTACCAGATCGGCACGGCGCTGGTACTGGTTTTGTACTTCTGACCAGGCCGCAGTGACTGCTTCATCTTTCACTTGTAAAGTATTATAACCACAGCCGCTGAGGGTTAAGGTGCCCGCCAGCATCAAGACGATAAACGATTGTTTTATGAGACGCATGATGTTTTATCCTCAATTCTTTATTTATCTTTAGATAATTAATTTGATTTTAAACATCTTTTTCTAAAGTTTTGTTACTTTTTATAATTTTTATAGGAGCTGAGGTCTTTTTACTGACTGGAGACTGCCATCACCCGCACCACTTGATTTGTAGGAAAATTCTCCTTTTAAACAGTTTTACTGGAAGTTTTCTGCCAGATACTCTTTCCAGTAATCCAGTTGCTGACTGTAATCGATACCAGAAGGATGAAAATCCTTTCGATAATAGGCCAGGTATTCAGGTGCAAGCTGAATCACCATTTTCAACAGTAAATACAGGCCAAATAGATTCCCGCCCACTTTATACACACTATTTTTCTTGTCCTGCAAAAATAAACGGCTGGCTGAATAAAAAGTCAGACTGGCAAAGCCGGTGGTGACACTGCGCATCATCTGACGGCGTACCCGATCATCTGCATAAACATGCTGATAAACATCAAAAGCAACTGCGCGATGTTCAATTTCTTCAATTGCATGCCAGACCCAGAGTTTTAACGCATCTTCATCTAAGGTACTTAGAACCTCAGGATGGCGTAAAATATAGCCGCCCAACAAGGCAGTAAAATGTTCAAATGCACAGGTAATCGCCAGCTGATATTTGGGAGGCAGACTTTTTACATAATGGTTCTTGCGGGCCAGCCAGGCCTGAAAGCGATCCAGATTATAGTCATCACGGCGCCAAGCTGCATTAAATTCGCTATGTGCTTTGGAATGCATCGCTTCTTGCCCAATAAATGCTGCAATTTGAGCCTGTAGTTTTTCATCCTTCACCTGATCACGCACATTGCGCACGCTATGCACAAAGAATTGCTCGCCTAACGGGAAGGTCGAAGATAAAGCAGTCAACAGGTGTGACATGACTGGAGAATTGGCAAAGTAATATCTGGAGATAGCGCCCGGATTAAATTGCAGTCTGCGTACTGTAATACCAATCGCCTGAGGACGATGCTGATAGGCTTTAGGGGTTGCCACTTGAGTCATGTTATTGTTCCTGTCCTGGTCAAGTATTGAACAGTATGTGAACAGCCGCCCTATTTCCCTATGGCGAAAATGCTAAGTTGACTAGCAAAAAGGCCCAAAAGAGCAGTTTTAAAATATTTTTATTTTGTTTTAAACCGTGTTTGCCCCTGTACATTTTCCAAAAAAAAAATATTTACAGGTGTAACTGTTTCAATTACCAAGAAAACCTGCCCAGGCAGGTTTTCTTTCATAAGCTTCATCACTTTAAACTGGATTAAACTCCCAGATAATCCAGAATTCCTTCCGCAGCCTGACGCCCCTCCCAGATCGCAGTCACCACCAGATCAGAACCACGAACCATATCGCCACCGGCAAAGATTTTTGGATGTGAGGTCTGGAATTTGTATGGCTGATGTTCAGCAGCAAGTACACGGCCTGAACCATCCAGCCGGATGTCTACCCCACCAAACCAGTCTGCCGGGCTGGCACGGAAACCAAAGGCCAGCAAGACAGCATCCGCAGGCAAGATTGCTTCTGAACCCGGGACCGGTTCCGGACTGCGACGGCCACGGCTGTCTGGCTCGCCCAGTTGCGTGGTGACAAACTTCACACCAGTGACTTTGCCATTTTCACCGACAATCTCGATAGGTTGACGGTTAAATATGAATTCCACCCCTTCTTCACGTGCATTTTTCACTTCACGACGTGAACCCGGCATATTGTCTTCATCACGGCGGTAGGCACAAACCACCGATTCAGCCCCCTGACGCACAGAAGTACGGTTACAGTCCATCGCCGTGTCACCACCACCCAGCACAATCACCTTTTGACCTTCTACACTGATGTATTCCGCAGCATCTTTTTCCCAGCCCTGGCAACGATTCACGTTGGCAATCAGAAAATCCAGCGCATCATACACGCCATTCAGCTCTTCACCAGCAAAGCCACCCTTCATGTAGGTATAAGTGCCCATCCCCATAAACACCGCTTCATAGTCGGCAAGCAGCTGGTCAATGGTAATATCGTTCCCAATGTCGGTATTCAAACGAAATTCCACGCCCATGCCGGTAAAAATTTCACGGCGACGTTTCATGACATCTTTTTCCATCTTGAATTCTGGGATACCGAAGGTTAACAGACCGCCAATTTCAGGACGCTTGTCGAATACCACCGGTTTTACCCCATTGCGTACCAGAATATCGGCACAGCCCAGACCGGCAGGACCGGCACCGATAATGGCCACTTTTTTATCGGTCCATTTTACTTGTGACATATCGGGACGCCAGCCCAAGGCAAAGGCGGTATCGTTAATGTATTTTTCGGCATTGCCAATCGTCACCGCACCAAAGCCATCATTTAAAGTGCATGCCCCTTCACATAAACGGTCTTGCGGGCAGACACGGCCACACACTTCTGGCAAGGTGTTGGTCTGATGACATAATTCTGCTGCCTGGAAAATACGCCCTTCTGCAATCAGCTTTAACCAGTTGGGAATATAGTTATGTACCGGACATTTCCATTCACAATATGGATTACCACAGCCCAAGCAACGGTGGGTCTGGTTGGCTGCAATTTCCGCAGTAAACGGTTTATAAATTTCCACAAACTCTGCTTTGCGGACAGTGAGATCTTTTTTCTCTGGATCTTGGCGTGCGACATCCAGGAATTGAAAGTCATTGTTTAGGCGCTCTGCCATGTCTCTCTCCGTGGCGAGGTGCGGCCGGTTTATGTCTTTCCGTCCTACCTGCCTATCAATCTGTTCGTCGTGGAATTATTGTGGATCAGCTTTGGTGGTTTTCAACAGGGTTTGTAAATTAGCCGCTTTGGGTTTTACCAACCAGAATTTACGGCTGTAATAATCAAACTCATGGCGAATTTTGTAGCCCCAGGCACTGCCTGTCTCTTCAATATATTCATCTAAAATACGCAGCAAGAATTCCTGATGTTCTTCCATCGCTTCTGTAGAAATACGGTTTAATTCGATTAACTCGTGGTTGTAATGGTCAACAAAGTCGTTATCCAGATCCAGTACATAAGCAAAACCACCGGTCATGCCCGCCCCAAAGTTATGCCCCACTTTCCCCAGCACCGTCACAATCCCACCCGTCATATATTCACAGCAGTGATCCCCGGCACCTTCAATAACCGCAAAGGCCCCTGAGTTACGCACGGCAAAGCGTTCACCCGCTGTACCCGCAGCAAAGAGTTTTCCACCTGTTGCGCCATATAAGCAGGTATTGCCAATAATCGCGGTATTTTGTGTTTGAAAGGGTGAACCTTTCGGTGGGAAGATGGCAATACGCCCCCCTGCCATGCCTTTGCCGACATAGTCGTTGGCATCCCCCTCCAGGCGAATATGCAAGCCCCCTGCATTCCACACTCCGAGCGATTGACCAGCGGTACCGGTTAAATTCACTTTAACCGGATGGGATTCCATACTTAAATTACCATAACGACGCGCAATTTCACCGGAGACACGTGCACCAATCGAGCGGTCACAGTTCACCACCCTAAAGTGATATTCACCGCCTGTGGCTGCCTCAATGGCTGGCAACATCTCGGCAATCATTTTCTCGGCCAGAATGCCTTTATCAAACGGCGCATTGCCCTGAACCTGACAATATTGTGCCTTATCTTCAGCCGCAGGATGCGACTCCAGTAATGCACTGAGATCAAGGTGCGCATGTTTATCGGTTTCACCCGGCAACACTTCCAGCAGGTCGGTGCGGCCAATCAGGTCTTTTAAGCGGGCCACACCCAGTGCTGCCAACCAGTCCCGGGTTTCTTCTGCAATAAACCTGAAAAAGTTGATCAGCATTTCAGGTTCACCCATATAGTGTTGCTGACGCAAATGATCCTGCTGTGTCGCCACACCGGTTGCACAGTTATTCAGATGGCAAATACGCAGGTACTTACACCCCAAGGCGATCATCGGGGTGGAACCAAAACCAAAGCTTTCTGCACCCAGAATCGCAGCTTTCACCACATCCAGACCGGTTTTTAAGCCGCCATCGGTTTGTACGCGCACTTTGCCACGCAAATCATTAACACGTAGCGCTTGATGTGCCTCAGCCAGGCCCAATTCCCAGGGTGAACCGGCATGATGAATGGAAGATAATGGCGAGGCTGCTGTACCGCCGTCATAACCGGAAATGGTAATGAAATCGGCATAGGCTTTGGCGACACCGGCTGCAATCGTGCCAACTCCCGGTTCAGAGACCAGCTTCACCGATACCATGGCTTGAGGATTGACCTGTTTCAGGTCAAAGATCAGTTGTGACAAGTCTTCAATAGAATAAATGTCATGATGCGGCGGCGGCGAAATCAGTGTCACCCCCGGTACGGAATAACGTAAACGGGCGATTAAACCGTTTACTTTCCCTCCCGGCAACTGACCGCCTTCACCCGGCTTTGCCCCTTGCGCGACCTTAATCTGCAATACTTCTGCTGAAGTTAAGTAAGCAGGGGTCACCCCAAAACGGCCTGAGGCAATCTGCTTGATTTTCGAGTTACGGAGGGTGCCGTAACGCGCCGGATCTTCACCCCCTTCGCCTGAATTGGAACGCCCGCCAATGGTGTTCATGGCAATCGCAATCGCTTCATGTGCTTCAGGAGACAAGGCTCCCAAAGACATACCGGCAGAGTCAAAACGTGGCAGGATCTCTTCGATGGATTCCACTTCATCCAACGCAATGGAATGCTCGGTTTTGAGTTTAAATAAATCACGAATGGTTGCCACTGGGCGGTTATTCACCAATTCAGCATAGGCTTTAAAATCCGCATAATTGCCCGAACGTACAGCTTTATGCAGCGAGTTAATCACATCCGGATTAAAGGCATGATATTCCTTGTTAAAAACAAATTTCAGCAAACCACCCTGATCGATTGGCTTACGTGATTTCCAGGCCATGTCCGCCAGTTTTTTCTGATCATTTTCGAGGTCTATAAATGTGGCACCTTGAATCCGGCTAGGCACACCGGTAAAGCAGGTGTGTACCACTTCATCTGACAGGCCTACTGCTTCAAATAGCTGACCGCCGCGATAAGAGGCAACTGTTGAAATTCCCATTTTAGACAGGACTTTTAACAAGCCTTTTTCAATCCCTTTACGGAAATTGGCCTGTGCATGCAGAGGGTCGCCTAATAGCTCGCCTTTGGCAATCAGGTCATTGATCACATCATAGGCAAGGTAGGGATAAATGGCAGTCGCGCCAAAGCCTAACAGCACGGCAAATTGATGCGGATCACGTGCCAAGCCAGTTTCGACAATAATGTTGGCATCGGTACGTAAACCGGCATTGATTAAATGATGATGGACAGCGCCTGTGGCCATCAAAGCATTCGCAGGCAGAAAACCGGGACGGATTTTTTTATCCGAAAGCAGCAACAAGGTTTTACCATTACGAACTGCTCGCGCAGACTCTTCACAGATACGGGTGATGGCGGCGGCCAGACCCTCACCTTCAGCATAGTTCAGGTCGATATCTGCAATTTCATAGCCTGTACGACCCAGCGTACGAATCTGATGCATTTTCGAATTTGAAAGCACCGGACTGGAGATAATCAAGCGATCTGCATGTTCAGGGCCTTGCTCAAACACATTTTGCTCACGCCCCAAACAGGTTTCCAAGGACATGACTATAGATTCACGTAATGGGTCGATGGGTGGATTGGTCACCTGCGCAAACTGCTGGCGGAAGTAATCCGATACATGACGTACTTGACGAGACAACACTGCCATTGGCGTATCATCCCCCATTGAACCGACAGCTTCCTGACCGCTTTCTGCAATAGGACGAAGCAGTTGATCGCGCTCTTCAAAAGTCACCATGAACATTTTCTGTGCAGCTTTAAGCTCTTCGCCTTTTAGGCCCTGATCACATAGATATTCTTCCAGTTCGGGACTACCCTGCACACGCACTGAGTTTTCACGCAGCCACTCACGGTAAGGACGCATTTTTTTCAGGTGATTGCTGACATCTCTGGTATCGAGCATTTTTCCGGTAAAAGTATCAATCACCAGAATTTGCCCCGGACCAACCCGACCTTTAGAAATCACATCTTCAGGCTCATAGCCCCAAACCCCGATTTCAGAGGCTAGGGTAATATAGCCATTTTTGGTGATCACCCAACGTGCAGGGCGCAAACCATTACGATCCAGCATACAGATCGCGTGACGGCCATCCTGAATGACCAGACCAGCCGGACCATCCCAGGCTTCCATGTGTTTTGAGTTGAATTCATAAAATGCACGCAGATCGGCATCTAAAGTTTCCACGTTCTGCCAGGCAGGTGGCACCAGCATGCGCAGGGCGCGGAACAGATCCATGCCACCACCGACCAGAATCTCCAGCATGTTGTCGAGGCTTGAAGAGTCTGAACCAGTGCGGTTTACAATCGGTGTCAGATCAGTTAGACCCGGTAAGAGCGGATTTTCGAATTTCGGGGTCCGCGCCATTGCCCAGTTACGGTTGGCAGTAATGGTATTAATTTCACCATTATGGGCAAGATAACGGAAGGGCTGTGCCAGAGGCCAGCGCGGTAAAGTATTGGTCGAGAAACGCTGGTGGAACACCACAATATGAGAGGCCAAACGCTCATCAGCAAGGTCAAGATAGAACTCTGCAATATAAGCAGGCATCATCAAGCCTTTATAGCTAATGACGCTGGAACACAAGGTGGTCACATAAAATGCGGTATCATGACTCAACTGCTGCTCTGCACGACGACGCGCCAAGAACAGTTTGCGGTTGAACTCAACCTCCGTCACCCCCATCGGGCAATTGACCATAACCTGCTCAAATGCAGGCAAAGACTGCAGGGCAATTTCACCCAGCGCCTGATTATTGGTTGGAACCACACGCCAGGCCAGCACGCGGCAGCCTTCTGCCTCAATTTCTTTGCTGAGAATCTTTTTAGCATGTGCTGCAATTGCAGGATCCAGGCTTAAGAACACCGTACCGACAGCAAATATTTCACTGAGCGTGATATCACTAAGTTTTTTTGCTTCTTCACGAAAGAACTGTTTAGGCATCGCCAACAGCAAACCACAGCCATCTCCAGTCTTGCCATCTGCGGCAATCCCCCCACGGTGGGTCATGCAGCTCAGACTATGCATCGCGGTCTTGACCAGATCATGGCTGGCCTCACCCTGCATATGGGCGATTAAACCGAAACCACAGTTATCTTTAAACTCATCCGGCTGATATAAACCTTGAGCGGGAGCTACAGTATTAGGCGATGGCATGTGCATAGCGTACCCTTCTTTCTCACGAAGCCAATAGGCGATTAAACAATCTAAACTCTTCTATGTGATGGCGTCCGGTCTGATCTGGAAAATAGCCTCTTTACAGCAATATTCAGGCTCTCTTATCTTTCCTCTACTCTCCTTTTTAAACCGAATATAAGAAAAATAAAATTCATTTTGCTGATACATGATATAAAAAAGAGCCAGAAATATGACTATAGCACCCAGTTATTCAATGATCGTCATGCCAAAACAGGGAGATTCATTTCACTCACCCAGCAAGAAAGCAAATTGCATACCAATTTTTAAGATATAAATTAAAAATTCATTAAAAACAAATAATTACTATATTTTTGCTATCCATAAAACAATAATGAGCCGATTCACATGTTTAAATAGATATTCTCTGTGGGAGGAGGAGCATGCACCGCAAGAGAATGAGGGTGGTATAAGCACCTCTCCCTCAACCTCTCCTGCAAGCAGGAAATGTCCCTGGTCTTGATCAAAAAGTGATTGATAAAAGTGCTCTAGAATGACTTATGAGAAAGAAGACAAAGCTATATATTTTTCGCACCAAAAATGTTCATTTTTGATTCTTGTCATCGCTTGGTGCGCTATTTTAGACCGGATTAGTTAAAGGGATCACGAATCTCGTTTTCCTGCGGTTGAGGACGTGGATTGGTTTCTGGGCGTGGCGCATTCTCGACGGCACTTTCTGATTTTTTCACATCGACCACCTTGCCAGATTCGTCACGGCGAACAACGGTTGTACTGGTTGTTGCAGTACCAGAGCCAGCTGAAGTTGTCGGTGATGCATCATTTTTGGGTCGGATGGATTCCTCTACTCTCGGTAAAGGCACATTTTTCAGGCGAATCTCGTACAGCTTTTGATTACTGTTCAGCTCTTCCGATCCCAGTCCATCCACCAGGCCGGCATAACGCTGCATCTGTACAACTTCAGGTTGCACCGATTTTGGTAGACTGAGGTTTAGGCTTGATAAGGCCTGGTTCGCTTCATTGGCTGTTTTATATAAACCATACAGCAATACGAACTGTTCAGGCTGATTCTCACCCGAAACACGCACATAAGTGAAAGGCTTACGGTCGCTCTGTTTTTTAAGAAAGCTTTTGAGAATGGCTTCCTGCCCTACCCGAAACAGTTCAATAGCATACTGTTTTTTGTTTTCACTGATATATTTACTGCCACGAAACTCAGGTTCATGGCTTGCTGTCACCACAATACGTGTATTTAGGTCTAAAGGTTTGACTTCATCCTGCAATGCACCAAGATGAGTCATAGAAGCCACCTTTTCGGGCTGAATCTGAACTTCTTCTTCAGATTTTGGCTGCTTTTGGATCTCTACCAGCTCCTCAGAATCAGTCATAGACCAAAAGATCAGCGCAGCAAGCAGGCAGCATATGCCACAGACCAGCCAGAAATAATGCTGAATCTTTTGCCAAGGGGTACCTAATGCTGCCATATCAATTTAAACCTGTGCCTGATTGGCTAAAATTGCCTGTTTCATTAACTCGACATCGAAGTCGCGGGTAATCACGGCATGTCCGAGCTGTTTCAATAATACCAGACGTAACTGGCCATTTAAGACTTTCTTATCATGGGCCATATAGGCCAGAAACTCATCCAGAGGAATTTTAGGACAAACGATTGGTAGTTTGGCACGAGAAATGATTTTTTTTGTACGCTGCAGATCTGCTGCTGAAATCCATCCCATGCGCTGTGACAGATCAGCCGCCATAACCATACCAGTTGCCACAGCCTCGCCATGCAGCCATTCACCATAGCCCAGATAAGATTCAATGGCATGACCAAAAGTATGGCCAAGATTCAGGAGCGCACGCTCACCCTGCTCTTTCTCATCATTGGCCACAATACGTGCTTTATGTGCACATGACCGATAGACGGCTTCGGCCAGCAATACGGCATCACCAGCCACCAAGGCTTCCATATGCTGCTCAAGCCATACTAAAAATGACTCATCACCCAAGAGCGCATATTTAATCACTTCAGCCAGTCCGGCAGACAGTTCACGCGCCGGCAAGGTCTTCAGTTGAGACATATCCGCGAGTACCACCTGAGGCTGCTGGAAAGCGCCAATCATATTTTTACCCAGCGGATGGTTGATCCCGGTTTTCCCCCCCACACTAGAGTCTACCTGAGACAGCAAGGTGGTCGGTACCTGAACAAAATAGACCCCGCGCTGGAAACAGGCCGAAGCAAAACCGGCCATATCACCGATCACCCCCCCTCCCAATGCCAAGACGGTACAATCGCGGTTAAATCCAGCTTCCAGCAAGGCATCAAAAATCAGGTTCAGGTGTTCAATGTTTTTGTATTTTTCACCATCAGGCAAAATACAGGTAGCCACCGTTTTACCTAACTGTTCGAGGGCTGCCTGATAATGCTGAAGATAAAGTGGTGCAATCGTTGCATTGCTCACAATCATCACCTGTTTGCCATGAAGATAAGGCGCAAGTAATTGCTGAGGATCGAGCTGACTGCCAATATAGATTGGATAACGACGATCACCGAGTTCTACGTATAAGGTTTGCATGATGGAACCACTTTATTCAACTAAACTTATTTTTTGGAAAGAATGAGATGTAAAATCCGCTGCGCCAAGTCGCGTGCAGCGCCTTGATTGGTCTCAATAATATAATCTGCCACTTCACGATATAACGGATCACGGACCGCCAGTAAGTCACGTAGCTTCTGTTCCGGATTTTCGACCTGAAGGAGTGGGCGGTTTTTATCGCGATAGGTACGTTGTAGCTGAATTTCAACTGGAGTATAAAGATAAACAACGATTCCGCGCTGTTTCAGATAATTTCGATTTGGGGCTTGGGTAATTGCGCCACCACCGGTTGCAAGTACCAGTTGTGGCCTTGAGGTTAACTCATCAATGACCACAGTTTCACGACTTCGAAACCCTTGTTCACCCTCTTTTTCAAAGATCCAAGGAATCGTAGCACCTGTTTTCCGCTCAATTTCATGATCACTATCCAGAAATTCACGTCCTAACAATTCCGCCAGATGTCGTCCTACTGTTGTTTTACCGGCCCCCATCGGCCCTACCAAATAGATATTTGGCAGGGTTTCAAACTCTTTGCTTGGCAAGGAGTCACCTATTCATTTTGTTAAATTCAAAATATATTAATGATTTCTTGAAACACTGTCATTAACAATTCGAGGTGTAACAAAAATCAGCAGCTCGCGCTTGTTGTCCGATTTCAAATCTTTACGGAATAAACGCCCTAAATACGGAATATCTCCCAGGAATGGAACCTTGGTTTGTGCATTACGGGTTTCCTGCTCAAAAATACCGCCCAGTACTACTGTTTCTCCATCACCGACCAATACATTGGTATTGATCTGATTTTTGTTGATCGTTAACTGGCCTGTTGGCGTCGGGTTTCCTGGAGAGTCACTGGTGATATTCAGTTCCATTTGAACCTTACCATCTGGGGTAATACTTGGGGTTACATCCAGACTTAAGGTTGCATCAATAAACTCGGTAGTTGAAACCGCATTCGCACCGCCCCCTTCTGCAGACTGATAAGGAATCTGCGAACCGGACGTAACTATCGCTTTTTGCTTGTCTGCAGTCATGACTTTAGGCGTCGAGATAACTTCGCCATAACCGTCAGCCTGCAAGGCAGAAAGCTCAAGGTCAAGCATAAAGTCAGATAAACTGATTAGGCCAAAAGCAATCCGGCTGGCACCAGGGCTGGTGACTCCCAGGTCTACATTCAGGTTATCTGGTCGTTGAATATCATAAGTCCAGCGACCAGTTTCACTATCGAGTTCAGGTTCTCTAAGATCCCATATTGTAGTATCGCTCCCGCCCACCAGCAGGTGATTATTATTAGTAATCCCCTGTGACAGAATACCCCACTTCACGCCCATTTCTTTGGTAAAGTCAGTCGTGGCCCGTACGATGCGCGCCTCCACCATCACCTGCTTGACTTGTACATCCAGCAGATCAACCAGGTTACGAATTTTGTCAATAAAAGCCTGAGTATCATTGACAATTAAAGTATTGGTACGGGCATCAATAGAAACAGAACCACGTGAACTTAATAAACTTTCCTTATCATCATTATTGTTGCTCCCAGTTGAGCTGCCTGAATTGGATGACCCTTTATTTTGTGTAATCAGTTTTTCAATTTCTGCTGCTTTAGCATAACTGAGCTGCATATATTCCGTTTGAATCGGTGCCAGTTTTACGCTTTGCGCTAAGGCTTTGGCCTCTTCTTCCTCAGCTTTGATCAATTCAGTAACCGGTGCAATCCAGATGACATTGCCATTACGGCGCTTGTCCAGATTTTTGGTTTTCAGTACAATGTCCAGCGCCTGATCCCAAGGCACATCTTTCAAGCGCAAGGTAATATTTCCCTGCACACTATCAGCTGCGACCATATTGATATCGGTAAAATCAGCCAGCAGCTGGAGCACACGACGTACCTCAATATCCTGGAAATCGAGCGAGATTTTCTTGCCTGTATAAGTCATTTCTTTGGGACGTAGCGGACTTTTGGCTTCAGGGCGCTTCAGGCTGATCGTCAGCCGGTTATCTGTCTGATAGGCCATATATTCATAACTTTCACCTGGCTGGATGGTAATAACACCACTGCCATTCTGGTTAACAGCATCTACTGTCGACACAGGCGTAGCGAAATCATTCACATTCAAGCGACGCGTTAAATGCGCAGGAATCTTGCTTCCAAGAGTGCGGACAATGACTTTAGTGCCCTGCTGCTGTACATCTACCGGGGTATTACTGCCGGCCAGATCAATCACCACCTGGCCTTCACCTTGGGAACCACGCTGGAAACTGATATTGCTAATGCCTTGAGCCACTTTCTGTTGTTCTATAACCGGCTGTACAGTTGCTAGCGAGCTGGCCGAATTAATTTTAAGAATAAAGGTGTTACCTTCAGTGCGCGTGGTGAACGCCCCTGCTTTGGCCAGGTTCACTGTCAAGCGCGCACGCTCAGCATCCGAGCTGACATCCACGGAATTAGCTTCAGCTGTAGCGACCGGAATATGGGCCTGTTTAAGGTTTTGCTGGGCCTGATCAAAATCCAGAATGAGCCGGGAAGGAGATTCCAACTGATACGCTTGTGGTTGCGGTGGCAAACCATTGAACATGACCCGAATTTCTGTACCTTGTCCAGGAATCTGCATTGCGACCACATTGGTCAAGGCCACCTGTGCGCTTGCTGCCTGCATGACCGCAATCGCTACAGCCCCCATTGAAAACTGACGAAACACATGAGTCATTGTATTAGCATCCCCAAAAATAAATTCTTTCATACTCTTATTCATTTTTATTCCTTAAAACTTATGGCGCTGGTCCGATCAGAACCAGACTTCGTGGTCGTTCCACATACCCCTCACGGCCATCTGGAATAATCTCAATCAAGTCAATCTGGGTGGGTGTAATATTAACCACCCGGCCATGATTCAGCCCCATATAACTGCCCCGCTGTATCCGCTCAATTTCACCATCCGGAGTTTGCATCAGAGCCAGAATCTGTCCTGCCTGATTTCTCATCGTCCCTTTCATGCTCAAGGTTTCCAGCGGATAACTTTCCAATGGCTGTAATTGACGTGATAAATTTGGATAAACCCGCTTACCGGCCATAATTTTTAGTTCAGCTGCCAGTGAGCTTGGTAAAAAAGGGCTTTTCAGTGAATGGGCTGCATAATTAAACGTTTCTACAGGCATAAAGTCTGGCGCAGGCTCAATCGGTAAAGGCGGCTGATTACGAATATTGGCCATTTCCTGATTGACCAGATCAATTCTGGATTCACAGCCTGCCAGTAAAAAACCAAGGGTCAAGGCCGATGTCATTTTAATGATATTCATTATTGAGCCCCCGTGGTACTGGCGTTATTCGTTGGGGATGAGGCATCATCACTACTCCCAACATAACGATAAGTCTTGGCTTTAACGATATAGTCAATCACAGGAATTTCAGATTTCTTTTCCTGGCTTTCAGTACCGCTGATAGTGAAATCATGCAGCGTTACAATCCGGGATAGACCGGCAATGCTGCTGACAAAAGAACCAAATGCGTGATAGTCCCCAGTGGCCTCAATAGCGATGGGCTGTTCAATAAAGAACTCTTGCTTAACTTCAGGCTCCAGACGAATATTTTTGAATTTTAAACCAGAGTTCACTCCACTCAGGTTAATATCTTCGACCAGCCCCGGAATTTCAGTTTCTTTAGGCAACTGTTCTAACTGCTGGTTAAAACGTGCTTCCATTTCCTGTAACTGAATCTGATACTGCTGCAAATTACGCAATTTAGACTCTTTTTCACGGAACTCATTGAGCAGGTTCTGTTCCTGTGCATTGGCCTGCGAAATCGATTCAATGGTGCTGCGAATCACAATAAAATACACCAGCATAAAAATCAGGACGATAATAAAAATCCAGCAGCTAATCTTGACCGATAAAGGCCAGCTACCGTAATTATTCGGGTCCAGGGTATTAAACTGCTGAAAGAACTTTTCAACCGTCATTTTTTTTCTAGGAACAGCCACTGTCTCTTGGCTGAACTCATCAAATTCTTGATTACTCATGATGATGCTCCCGCTGCAGGACTAACTGGCTGTTGTTCTTCGGTCAGAACAGGCTGATTAATCTGATCCAGATCAACCGTTACCGTAAAACTTCCATAGGATTCTTCCACACGTGGAATAACCGAACTAGGCGCTTTTTCTTTTGAGGCTTCTGCCACCAGAAACGCATTCATAAACGCATTCCGGTACCAGGAGGAAGCTTCCAGATTACGTAATAATTCTGCAACCGTATTTGGGCTTTCAGCTTTACCTTCAATGGTAAATTTATCGCCACTACGCTGAAATTTGGTAATGTACATATTGCTTGGAGTGACCCGTACAATCTCATCAATCAGATGCACCGCAATTGGGCGCTGGGTCTGTAAGCCCTGAATCAGCTTCATGCGTTCCACAATGGCATTACGCTGTTCTTGCAAGCCCTCCAGAGCCTTCAGCTGCACATCCAGATTTTGGTTCGTACTGACAATTAGCTGATTGGCCTGCTCCTGATCCTGCAGCTTATGGTCATAGTAAAACCAGGTCGATCCTGCTGCTGCTAACCCCAGAAAAAGTGCCCCCACACAAATTGCCACAAATTCATTATTTCTTTTAACTCTTAGCTCATCACGCCAAGGAAGTAGGTTAATTCTTGCCATTAATCAAAACTCCTCAATGCCAAACCGCATGCAATCATGAGTGAGGACGCATCATTTTCAATTTTTTTAATATCGATTTGAGGAGCAAAGCCCATTTGTAAAAATGGATTTGCGATGGTGACCCGGTAGCCCAGTTTCTGCTGTAACAATTTCGCCAGCCCCGGAATATTGGCATTCCCCCCTGCCAATAAAATATGATCAATTTCATTAAATTGTGAAGATGAAAAGAAGAACTGCAAGGAACGCGCAGCCTGTTGCACCACGGCATCCAGAAACGGCTCCAATACTTCGACATCATAATCATCCGGCAAGGCACGGTTTTTTTTGGCACGCCCGGCTTCCTCAAAAGACAATCCGTAACGATTCTGGATTTCCTGAGTCAGCTGTTTGCCACCGAACACCTGTTCACGGGTATAAATGATTTTATTGTTTTGCATAACAGATAGGGTGGTCATGCTATGTCCGATATCCAGAATACCGACCGTATTGACCCCCATCGGCAAGGTGTCTGAAAATACCTTAAAGGCATTCTCCAGCGCAAAGCTTTCGACATCGGCAATCTTGGGAGTTACTCCAGCGATTTGCAGCACTTCAGAACGTGTTTCAACATTCTCGATTCGGGTCGCAACCAAGAGCACATTGACCCGGTTTGGGTTCGCGAGGCGATCCGGCAGGACTTCAAAATCCAGACTGGCTTCATCCAAAGGGAAGGGAATATATTGTTCAGCGTCTTCACGAATCTGAATTTCCCGTTCCTCATCAGACATATCAGCGTCCATTTCAATAGTTTTGGTAATCACCATTGAAGTTGGAATGGCAAAAGCGGCTTGATTAGATTGGAGATTGGCTAGATTAATCGCACGTGCCAGAGCATCTCCCACCGCTTCTGGATTTAAAATATTTTTTTCAACCACACTGCTTTCTGGTAAAGGAACCAGTGCATAGCTTTCTACCCAATAACGGCCACTTTTTACAGATAACTCTAACAACTTTACAGAAGTCGAACTAATATCAACCCCCATTAACCCCTTATTTGGCTTACGATATAATCTGCGCACCATCATTTTCCTATTATTTTTTTATCCCCAATAAAAATACAGCTTACCAACTGAGTACGCCTATAATTTTATATAGATACAATAACTCATCTAACAATATGCATATCTAAAGGATATACTGATCGCTCATTAGTTTGCCATTAGCTCTTATTAAAACTTACTTGTTATGAAAAAGCTATCTTGTTCAGGCCTTGTTCATCCATTTTTTTTGATCATTATTATTATAGCGATCTCAGTTCCGATGGGTTTCTATGGCATGTATCTCTATATTGCCCCATCTTTGCCTGAAATGTCCACACTGCAAAAGGCCCCCCTATTAAAGCCCCTGCAAGTTTTTAGTGCGGATAATGAGCTAATTGCCGAGTATGGCGGCAAACTTTCGGTTCCCGTGAAATATGAACAAATTCCACCTGAGTTTATTCATGCCTTTCTGGCGGCCGAAGATTCCAGCTTTTTTGAGCATAGCGGCATCAGTTTTAAAGGCCTGGGACGGGCACTCAGTGAAAGTGTAACGGGTTCCGATGTACAGACGGGCGGTTCCACCATCACCATGCAGGTTGCAAAGAATTATTATTTAAGTCCCGAACGTACTTTAAAGCGTAAGCTGACTGAAATTTTTCTGGCACGAAAAATTGAACAGAACCTGAAAAAAGAAGAAATTTTGACGTTATATGTCAATAAAATTTTCCTGGGTAAAAATGCTTATGGTATCGCGGCAGCTGCCAAAATTTACTATAACAAAAGTCTGGAAGAGCTTTCGACTGCTCAAATGGCAATGATTGCAGGTTTACCCAAAGCCCCTTCCCGTTATAACCCGGTCGCCAATCCCAAACGTGCTTTAGAGCGTCGCAACTGGATTTTGGGACGTATGCTGCAATTGGGTTATCTCAACCAGACGCAATACCAAGAAGCTATTGCCGAGCCAGTTAACCTGGATATGCCGGATCGCAGTACCCGCAACAAATTTCCCTATGTGGGCGAAATGGTCCGGGCAGAACTGGTCAGAAACCTGGGTGAGCAGGCTATAGATTCCGGCTATAAAGTCTATACCACCATTCATAGCCAACGGCAGGCCTATGCCGAACAAGCTGTGCAAAATGGTTTGGAGGCATATGATCGCCGTCATGGCTGGCGTGGAGCAGAGGCCCATGATCAGCCATTGAGCAATTTCCGTGCCTATGCCAATACTTTTCCTGCTCAGGTCACTCAGGTGCATAAGAATAGCTTTGAAGCCCTGATGCAGGATGGTACGACTGTGACTGTTCCTTGGTCAGGCATGTCTTGGGCGCGTCCCTATCGTAACGTCAACAGCGTGGGGGCTGCACCGAGCCGAGCATCACAAGTTGTTCAAGTTAAAGATATTGTCCGTTTAAGACCTAATCAGGATAAAAGCTCCTGGTCACTGGTGCAAATTCCGCAAGCACAGGGTCAGCTGATTGCAATCAACCCGAATAATGGTGCGATTGAAGCGGTGGTAGGCGGCTATAATTTTTATCAGTCCAAATTTAACCGGGCCATTCAAGGCTGGCGGCAACCTGGTTCGATCATTAAGCCCTTCGTTTATGCACTGGCTTTAGAACGTGGCATGACCCCCCATACCATGGTGAACGATGCGCCAATCACTATTGGCAAATGGAGTCCACGTAACTCGGATGGCCGTTACCTAGGTATGATCCCATTACGCCGTGCACTTTATCTATCCCGTAATACCGTTTCGGTACGTCTGCTACAGTCAGTCGGTATTGAACGCACCCGGCAGCTGTTTATGGATTTTGGTCTGCAAGATAGCCAGATTCCGCGTAACTATACTATTGCACTCGGTACACCACAGGTTTTACCCATCCAGATGGCCACAGGCTATGCAACTTTTGCCAATGGCGGTTACCGCATTCAGCCCCATTTTATTACCCGTATTGAAGATGCGCATGGCAATACCATTTTTATGGCCAAACCTGAATATGCCTGCATTTCATGTCTTAATACCAAGGCAGAAGCTCCTGCTTCGGCTGAAGTGATCACGCCTGATGATGAAGCTATTGAGCTGAATAATGCAGCACTGGAAAAGAAAACTGTGGCACCACAGATTTCAGCTGAAGCCAGCAACTATCGTCAGGCACAGCGTATTTTAAAATCCAGCTCGGCCTATGACATGGCCAATATTCTGCGTGATGTCATTCAGCATGGTACCGGACGCGCTGCCCTAAGAATTGGGCGTGGTGATATTGGCGGGAAAACCGGAACCACCAATGATGCCAAAGATGCCTGGTTCGCAGGTTTCAATGGCAAACTGGTTACAGTAACCTGGGTGGGCTTTGACCAGCCGACTACTTTAGGTCGTCGTGAATATGGAGGAGTCGCTGCCCTGCCAATCTGGACTGACTTCATGGGCAATGCTTTAAAAGGCGAGCCAGAGGCTTGGGTACGTCTGGACAGAAATGCCAAAGCTCCTCTAAACCGCTCCAAGGAAGTGCCAGAGGCCGAACAACGGGATCCTTCATCTCCGCCACTGGCAACTCCACTGTACCGCCCTGCCCCAGTGGTGGTACCGAAGCGTGCAGAGAGTGATTTTGACGATCTGCCGGGAGAGAAAATTACTCTTCCAGTTGAAGAGCCGGCGCCAGCACCTGTGACTCCACCGACGTCACAGGAACAGCCCTTACAACCCAAACGTGCTGATGCGCTCGACAACCTGATCCAACAAGTACAATAAATTTTACAGCCCGCATCAAAAAAGCCCTCCAGTGAGGGCTTTTTGTTGCGTGACTTTTTAAAGTGATTTCTTTTGAAACAGATAAATCTGATAGTGTGCTTGCAATTCAAACTGCTCCTGCTGCTCAAGTGCCTGACGGCGTTCCGCTTTGGCCTTATAGGCATAGGGGGTCATGGCAATCAGATGTTTAAGATCAGCCTGTGACAGCGTCATAGGGGCTTCTACTAGCTGTTCACTAAGCAGATCAAAGCCATCTTTGAGCTGCTCGACAAACTTTTGTGGTTCATGCGGCTTCACCTCTTCAAATAAGGCTTCACGCAGAGCATATAAGTGCTGTGGTGCTGGGGTCACTACCATCAAATATGACTCCGGTTTCAAAACCCGCAGAATCTCCTGTTGTGGAATCGGGCTGAATAAGCTGGTACACAGATCAATCGACTCATCCAGTACCGGCAAGGTTGCCCCGGTCCCCACCACCCAGGTCACTTCTTTATTTAGCTTGGCGGCCACCTGAATGGCATTCTTGGCAATATCGACACCGACACATTGCATTACTTCAGCCTGCATGGCATCAGTGTAATAGCCTTCACCACAGCCGATATCCAGCAGGTTTTCAATCCGCAGCTTACGGATTTTTCTGACGACCGCCTGCTGTAAGGGGGCATAATGACCTGCACTTAAAAAAGCCCGGCGTGCCTGCACCGATTCTGGTGTATCGCCCGGATTTTTACTGTGTTTATGCTGTACCACATGCAGATTCACATAACCCTGCTTGGCCACATCATAACTATGCTGATTCTCACAGCGCCAGCTACGCGCATTTAAGCTAAGCTGCTCACGACAGACTGGGCACATGAGTAGATTCATCATTTTCTCCAAAACAAAAAAGCCGGCATGCGCCGACTTTTTCCAATGCATTACTTAACGCAATTTTAAGGTCATTAAGCCCAAAACTACCAGCATAATTGTAATAATCCAGAAACGAATCACCACCTGAGTTTCACGCCAGCCTTTTTTCTCATAATGGTGATGTAGCGGTGCCATCAGGAAGACACGTTTATTACGCATTCTTAATGAACCGATTTGCAGGAAAACTGAAATAGCTTCGACGACAAATACACCGGCCATAATGGCAAATACAATTTCCTGACGCACCATTACGGCGATCGTACCCAGCATCGCGCCTAAGGATAAAGCGCCGACATCACCCATGAATACTTGCGCCGGGTGGGCGTTATACCACAGGAAAGCCAGACCGGCACCAATCATGGCAGCGCAGATGATCACCAGCTCAGACGAATATTTTACGTAGGGAATATGCAAGTAGTTAGCAAAACGCACATCTCCCGCCAGATAGGCAAACACCCCCAGACCAGCCGCCACCAGAACCACTGGCATAATCGCCAGACCATCCAGTCCATCGGTGAGGTTAACGGCGTTCGAGGCTCCATTAATCACAAAATAGGTGAAAATAATAAAGCCAATCCCCAATGGAATCAGCGATAAAGGAATACTCAAATCTTTAAAGAAGGGAATCAGCAAATCCAGCATATTCGCAGTATGTACCGGATTGGTCTGCTGCTGCGCGATTACATACAGTGCAATCCCGGCTCCAAGTGAACCGACCGACGTCCAGAAAAATTTCTTGCGTGCAGGCAAACCGGCATTATCTTTATAACGGATTTTAATCCAGTCATCGGCCCAGCCAACTGCACCAAAAATCACCATCACCGCCAGGACAATCCACACATACGGGTTGGAAAGGTCCGCCCAGAGCAAGGTGGAAATCCCGATCGATAACAGGGTCAATATCCCGCCCATGGTCGGAGTGCCCATTTTCTTGGCATGGTTTTCCGGTGCGAACGAGCTGACCGCCTGACCATATTTCAGGGCTTGCAGCTTGCGGATCATGATAGGACCCAGAACCAGACCAATCATCAATGCCGTCAGGACACTTAACAAGGCACGTAAAGTTAAATAACGTACCACCTGAAACGAGCTGTCAATGCCCGCCAATTGTTCAAATAGCCATAACAGCATTTAGAGTTTCTCCATCAATGCAGCCATCAGGGTTTCCATATGGGTATAACGTGACCCCTTAAACAGGAAAGACATCGGCTGAGGTTGATGTGTTTCAATCAAATGAATTAAAAATGGCAATGCCTGCTCCTGATTTAAAAAAGCCTGCATTTTTTTACCATATTGCGTACTACGTGCCCCTTCCTGTGCCGCAGGTGCAAACTCACCCACTGCCACAACAAAGTTCAAGCCTTTCACAGACACCAGATCACGGCCCAGTTTATAATGTTCCATTGCTGCCGCTGAACCCAGCTCACCGATATCCCCCGTCACCATGACCCGGATGCCCGGTTGCTGCGCCAGCACTTCTGCAGCGGCGCGCATAGAGGTCGGATTGGCATTATAGGTATCATCAATAAATAAAAATTCTTTGTGCTGAATAAAATTCAGACGACCTTTAGCTCCCACAGCCTGTTCCAAGCCTGCCACAATATCCTCCAGGCTGATCCCGATTGCTAGCGCAAAGGCAGCGGCAGCTGTAGCATTTTCGATATTATGCTCACCTGCAAATGGCAGATTAACCGCTTTTGCACCTTGTGGCGTATTCAGGACAAAACGGGCCGACTGGGACTGTAACTCGATTTCGCTGGCATAGACCTCGCCACCCGCACCGAAACTCAAGACCTGCCCGGTACTCACGGCCTGACGAATTGTCTCGGCATAATCATCAGCTGCCGGCACAATCGAAGTTTCAGAAATATGCGCATAAATTTCCGACTTGGCCTGGCAAATGCCATCGCGCCCGCCAAATTCACCCAGGTGAGCTGTACCGATATTGATAATTCCGGCCACATGGGGCTGCACCAGATTGGCGGTGTAATCAATTTCTCCGCGATGACTGGCACCCAGCTCCATCACAGCATACTGGTGCTCGGCACGCAGTTCCAGCAGCATCATCGGTACACCCAAATCATTGTTCAGGTTGCCTCGGGTCACCAAGGTAGGTGCCAGACGTGAAAGAATACTGCCCAGCATTTCCTTGGTGGTGGTTTTACCACTACTCCCCGTCAAGGCAATTACTTTAAGCTGTGAATGCTGCTGACGGCGGTACGCACCCAGATGTCCAAGTGCCAGGCGGGTATCTTCTACCACCAGTTGACAAATATCGGCATCTACCGGAGAGCTGACAATCGCCAGCTGACAGCCCTGGTCAGCGACCTGTGCCACAAAATCGTGCGCATCAAAACGCTCACCCTTGAGTGCCAAAAACGCATCGCCAGTTTCCGCATGACGTGAATCGGTTAAAATTCGCTTGATCTGATCGTCAGGCTTTTTATCATTCAGCCAATAGCCTTGGGTGGCCTGCTGTAATTGTTCTATACTCCACGGCTCTAGCGCCGCAGTCGTTGTGGTTGAGGTATGCATGTAAAATCCTAATGCGCGGGAAATGCTGAATCTGTCGTATGATGCCGGGCATCAATTGCTGCCTGAACTTCGACCACATCATCAAACCAGTGAAGAACTCCATCAATTTCCTGATAGTTTTCATGGCCTTTTCCGGCAATCACCACAATGTCACCTGCTTGCGCATGCTTCACGGTGTATTTGATGGCTTCCCGGCGGTCCTGAATTTCATGATAGGTCTTGCCTGAAAAATCAATGCCTTGTTTCATGTCGGCAAAAATCTGTGCCGGATCTTCGCTACGCGGATTATCCGAGGTCAATACGGCGATATCGGCACCCTCCAGCGCAGCCTGAGTCATCAGCGGGCGTTTACCACGGTCGCGGTCTCCCCCACAGCCAAAAGCTGCCCATAACTTTTTCGACGCATGGCGCTTCAGTGTAACCAGCACCTGAGTCAGGGCATCTGGAGTATGTGCATAATCCACGACAAACAGGCGTTCACCATCACGAATCACCTGCATACGTCCTGGTGCACCTTGCAGTTCAGGCACTGTCGCGATTAAGTCGGCCAGTGCAAAACCGGCCTGCTCTGCCATGATCAGGCTGGCCACCAGGTTTTCAATATTAAAGTGTCCCAGCAACGGGCTACGAATGCTAAAACTGCCTTGTGCAGTCAGCAGTTTGAATGCAGCTCCGGAAATACTGTAGCGGATATCCTGAACCTGATAGTCTGCTGGCTGAGACAGTGAATAAGTTAATATTTTAGGCTGGCTTGGATTATTTTTTGCAGCACTCAGCATCACATCGGCAAAGTCATCATCCAGATTGATAATGGCAACTTTCAGAGCGACAAACTTGAAGAGCACAGACTTGGCTTCGGCATATGCCTGCAAAGTCCCATGATAGTCCAGATGATCCCGGCTCAAATTGCTATATGCCGCGATTTCAATCTCACAACCATTCAAGCGACCTTGTTCCAGACCATGCGAACTGGCTTCAATCGAAGCAAATTCTGCGCCCTGTTTTGCATAGCCATGCAAGGCATGTTGCAACTGTAAGGCATCCAGTGTGGTATGCGAGGAGGCTTCCAGATTTGGCAGAATCCCGTTTCCGGTTGTACCCATCACCGCACAAGGCTTGCTTTGTAGCATCAGCAGCTCTGCCACCAGACGGGAAATCGTCGTCTTGCCATTGGTTCCGGTTACCGCCAGAATCCGTACTGGTTTAACTGGCCGAGCCGCCTGTAAATACTGCTTTTGCCACTGTCCCATCAGATGGCGTACCTCTGGCACGACCAGTGCAGGTGACAGCCCCAGATCAGTTTCCGAAATAACGGCCAGTGCTCCCTGTTCCAAGGCTTGGTGAGCAAATTGTGCCGTTTTTTCTGGCTGGGACAAGCTGGTCAGGGCAATAAAAATTTGTCCCGGTTGAACTTTACGGCTATCCAGCTCAAACCCCTGAAAGGACTGTAACATCCAATCGGCGGCTTCAGGCCCGGTGTAGATATCTTGGAATGTAATAGACATTAATCACCTATTTACTGGACTTTGGGAGATTCTAAAGGTTTGTCCAAAGGGACATTGAGTAAGCGCAAGGATTCCTGCATCACACGCGCAAAAACCGGCGCCGATACTGTACCGCCATAGTAGGTGCCTTGCGGGTTTTCCACCACCACCACCATGGCAATGCGTGGATCACTCACCGGGGCAACACCGGCAAATAAAGCACGGTATTCACTCTGCGAATAGCCCTTACGGTCGGCACGTAGCTTGTGTGCGGTACCCGTTTTACCAGCGACACGATAACCCGGCACCACCGCACGGGTGGCAGTACCGCCTGGTAAAGTGGCTGTTTCCATCATTAATAGAACTTGATCCGCAATCTTTGGATCAAGCAGCTGTTCACCTTGGGGCTGCTCCTCAAGCTTGAACAGGCTCAGTGGCATTTTAACGCCCTTATTGGCCAGCATTGCATAAGCATCGGCTAACTGGAGGACCGTGGCATTCAGGCCATAACCATACGACATGGTGGCCACTTCAGAGACGTTCCATTTGCTTGGCGGCAGAATCAAGCCGGCACTTTCACCCGGGAATTTCACCGCAGAGCGCTGGCCAAAACCCAGACGTTTATAGAAGGTTGGCAGTGTTTCATACGGCAAAGACAAGGCTAGTTTGGCAACCCCAACGTTAGAAGACTTCCGGATAATGCCGCCCAAGGTTAATGGCCCATAGTTATGGGTATCCCGGATAGTATGGTTGCCGACACGCATACTGCCAGGGCTGGTATTGACCACTGAATTGGCGGTGTATTTACCGCTTTCCAAAGCCATCGCCACTGTCAGCGGTTTCATGGTTGAACCCGGCTCAAAAGAGTCAATCGCACCACGGTTACGCATCGCATCTTTATTCTGCAAACTATTTTTATCATTCGGGTTATACGATGGCCAGGAAGAGAGCGCCAGAATTTCCCCGGTTTTAACATCCACTGCAATCGCAGTCGCCGAACGGGCATTATTCGCCACCCCTGCTGCGGTCAGTTCACGATACATGATGTATTGCAGGCGTGAGTCGATACTCAGGGTAATATTTTCTCCCGGTTCAACCTCCTTGATGACTTCCGGCTCCTTGACACGGTTCCCTTTTTTATCACGAATAATCTGCTGTTCGCCATCCTTACCTGCCAGACGGGTATTCAGCTGCATTTCCAGACCTTCAATACCCGTACCTTCACTGTTGGTCAAACCAATAATCTGTGAGTTCGGCTGTGGCTGCGGATAATAACGCTTATAGTTTTTCTCAGTATATACGCCCTGAAAATTACGCTTCATGATCAGCTCCGCCTGCTGGGGCGGTACTTCTTTTTTCAGCACCAGATAACGCGAGCGCTGACGCTCGTCCATTTTCTTGCGCAATTCGGCTCGATCCATCCCAACAGCATCTGCCAGCTCATCCAGATTCAGGTTTTTATCCGGCAGCTGACGTTTCAATTTGCGACTATTCGGCTCTTTTTCCAAGGCCAGCATGGTCTCTTCATAGAGCTGTTTATTTTCAAAATAGTCCCGCGGGTCAATCACGATTTTCATGATGGGCGTACTGATGGCCAGCGGCACGCCATTGCGGTCATAAATCACGCCACGCATGGCTTTGATGGTATTGGTTCTTAAAATGTTGGCATTGGCTTTATTTTGCAGAAAATCTTTATTGATAATTTGCACATAAAAGGCGCGCCCGATCAAAACAATAAAACACAGCAGCACCACTGCCCACATCAGATAGAAACGGTTGATATAAATATTTGAGGTATTTTTATCAGTGACTGACTGCCTTTTACGTACCGGTTGCTTTTTTCTCTTGTCTACCATGTTGAAGCACTAGCCTTATTTTTTCTCATCTGAAGTCTGTGGTAAGGAAATCACAACGCTTTGTGACACCGGTGGCGAGTACATCCTTAACTGGGTAACCGCGCGCGTACCAATCTGCGCAGTCGCTCCAAAAGTCTGCTGTTCAATCAATAAACGTCCCCATTCTGCATTCAGATCATCACGTTCACGCAGATAGGTACTCAGTTTCCGGTTGTCCTGACGATATTCAAACACTTGAAATACCACAAATACTGCACTGACAAAGATCATCAGTACCAGCACGATATAAGTAACGGCTTTTTTCAGCCACAACTTATCTGTTTTTTTACCAACCACTTCAGTTTTCATGATGTGCCTATTAAGCTAAACGTTCTGCAACCCGCAGCCATGCACTGCGTGACCGAGGATTGGCCTTCACTTCCTCCTCACTTGCCTTTACACGAGCCACTTTTTTTAAACGTCGCGTATCCTTCTGTTGTTGCGGCATGCCCCACCCCGAGTCTTCTGCGAGTGTCGATTCTTTTTGAATAAACTGTTTAATCAACCGGTCTTCGAGTGAATGGAAGCTGATCACCGCCAGACGGCCTTCCGGTTTTAAAATATCGACTGCCTGAGGCAAGAAGATTTCAATATCTTCCAATTCTTTATTAATAGCAATACGAATTGCTTGAAAAGTGCGGGTGGCAGCATGCTTATTTTTTTCCCATTTGGGATGCGCCACCTTAACAATTTCTGCCAGCTCGCCTGTGGTTGCAATATAGCCGGCCTTTTTAATGGCTTTGGCAATACGGCGACTATAACGCTCTTCGCCATACTGGAAAATAATATTAGCCAAAGCCTCTTCTTCAATCTCGATCAGCCATTCTGCCGCAGTAGATCCCTGTGAATTATCCATTCGCATGTCCAAGGGACCGTCTTTCATAAAACTAAAGCCCCGCTCGGCTTGATCCAGTTGAGGTGAAGACACTCCCAGGTCAGCCATAACCCCATCCACACTGTCTATGCCCTGTTCAGCCAGTGCCTCTTTTAAATCGGCAAAGCTGGCATGAATAATTTTAAAACGCGGATCTTGCTGTTCCAGCTCAGCTGCCACGGCAAGAGCCTGCGGATCTTTATCAAAAGCATACACACGCGCATGTTCATCTAATTTCGACAATAATAAACGCGTATGTCCACCACGCCCAAAGGTTCCATCCACATAAACTCCTGTATTGCGACCAGCCAGCAAGGCATCAATCGTTTCGTGAAGTAGTACAGAAATATGTGACATAACAACTCAATAATTAAGGCGAAAAATTTAACTGCACATTATCACTCTGTTTGTATAAAGCTCCAAATGACTTTTTGTAGATAAATATTACTTTTCATGCAGAAAACCATTTTTATTTTCTTTCCAGCATGTTTAGCTGGCTAAAATAACAAAAAAGCCTCTTCAAAGAGGTTTTTTTGTGGACAACTTAAATAACCAAGCGATGACTAACGTTTGCTATTGTAAATCTGGTCAAAGATCGCCCCATTGGCAAAGTGGGTTTTCTGTGCTGTGCTCCAGCCACCAAACACCTCATCAATAGTAAAGGTGTTGATTTTAGGGAATTGTGCAGCATACTTGGCCAGTACTTTTTTATTATGTGGACGGTAGAAATGCTTGGCTGCCATCTCTTGCCCCAGTGGTGAATACAGGTAATTGATATAGCCAGTCGCCAGCCATTTATTGCCATTTTTTTCCACTGTACGGTCTACAATCGCGACTGAAGGCTCTGTAAGAATGGTTAAAGATGGATAGATAATGTCAAATTTGTCCTTGCCCAAAGTTTTTTGGGTAACCAAGGCTTCATTTTCCCAAGTCAATAACACATCACCAATGCCACGCTCAGCGAAGGTGGTCATCGATGCACGTGCTGCCGAATCCATTACTTTGACATTTTTATAGAGTTTAGCTACAAAGTCTTGCGCTTTGGCTTTGCTACCGCCTGGCTGTTTTTCAGCATAACCCCAAGCAGACAGATAGACCCAACGTGGCAGACCACCAGTTTTCGGGTTTGGCGTAATGATTTGCACACCCGGTTTAGTCAGGTCGGTCCAGTCCTTAATGCCTTTCGGGTTGCCTTTACGTACCATAAATACAATGGTCGAGGTGTAAGGCGCAGAGTTATGCGGAAACTCTTTTTGCCACCCTGGCTGAATCTGTCCAGAACGCACAATTTCTTCAATATCATTTGCCAGCGCCAGTGTCACAACGTCACCTTTCAGGCCATCGACAACAGAACGTGCCTGCTTGCCAGAACCCCCATGTGACTGTTTAAAATTGACATCCACACCGGTGCGTTTTTTCCAGTAAGCACCAAAAGACTTATTGAACTCATCATAAAATTCACGTGTCGCATCATAAGACACATTCAGGAACTGACGATCTGCGGCTTGGGTCACAGTTGCAGTCATCGCCAGACCGGTTGCCAGTAATGCTGCACGAAACAACGATTTCAATTCAGTTTTCATAGCCGTATGGAAGTTCATCTATCATGGAGAGAACTATATGGAACAAAGCGATTTATCGCAATTCAGCATCTCCCTGAAAAACTCGGTGACATAAAAACAATATAAGTATAATATATTGTTTTTATTTAATAAAAACCCGAAAAAACCCCACTTTCGCTAATATATAGTATTTTATTCTTTCTATATGAGAAAAATGGATAATCAACCTTCCAATTTGAGTTTCAAGCAGGCTCAGACCCTAGATCAGAGGGGCTTTAAGTACAGCTAGTCAATAAGGCCCCATTGAGCAGATTAATTTCTGGAGGAGCTTATAAAAAGTATTTAAAAATCCCTGTTAAGATTTTGACCCTTTACAATTATCCATTTTTCACAAAAGTTGAGAGCTAAGAGCTTTAATTTAAATAAAGAAAAGCAGCGGTTACACTCAGGTAGTATTTAAAAAAATAATTTTATTTAAAATCAAATAATTATAAGAATAATAATCAAATAAAAAGATTTTTCAGGTCTTAAACACAGATACAAATTCGGTTAAAAGCGAATCTCTTGCTACAATAAAAGACAGTTCTTCACGTTCTCTTCATAGTTATTTGCTAAAAAATACGCCCTCAAGAGGGGAAATGCCGTTTTTGGTAAAGTTTTATACCGTTATTTAGACTTTTTTGTAAAAAATGTGATACAGTTTTAATTCTCTATATTAAATTGTAGACTTAGTATTAAAAAAACATTTTAAGCAAAATAAGTCCAATCATAGCCAAGGGGAGGTTTGTAAATGAAAACCAGTCTATTGACAACCAGCATCCTGAGCCTAATCATGCTGTTGACTACACAGTTCGGTCATGCGGTGGTCGTAAAAAATACTGCACCTAAAACCCTGATTAACCAACTCGAAGTCAAAAACTCTCCGATTGAAAAAGCGCTGCAACAGCACAAGACAGATAAGACCCTGTATACGGAAGATAATCTGAAAGTGCAGACGGCCCTAAAAATCACCCCATCACAAAATTTCTTTGCCGCACAAAACCAGCGTTTTACCCGTTTTGTACAAAGCATTTTTTCCCCCAACCATTCTTAAATTCCTGTAGGCCAGTCTTAATCTGACCATTCCCTGTGATTTTTCAGCCATCTCATGCAATGTTTGAATAAAGCATTCAGTAGATGGCTTTTTCGTTATAATAGAGGCAAATTCATATTCCAGACCTTATTCGACTATGACTGTTCGTACGCGTATTGCCCCTTCTCCTACAGGTTTTCCTCATGTAGGTACTGCTTATATCGCCCTGTTTAACCTGTGCTTTGCCAAGCAACATGGCGGTGAGTTTATTTTACGGATTGAAGATACAGACCAGCTGCGCTCAACCCCTGAATCTGAAAAGATGATTCTGGATTCCTTGCGCTGGTTAGGCCTGAACTGGTCAGAAGGTCCAGATGTAGGCGGTCCGCATGCACCTTATCGTCAGTCTGAACGCATGCACATCTATAAGCAATATGCGCTGGAACTGGTCGAAAAAGGCCATGCTTTCTATTGTTTCGCCACCAGTGAAGAACTTGACCAGATGCGTGTTGAGCAGCAAGCACGCGGTGAAACCCCACGTTATGATGGCCGCGGCCTGCTGCTTTCGCCTGCAGATGTGGAGCGCCGTCTGGCGGCGGGTGAGCCGCATGTTATCCGCATGAAAGTACCGACTGAAGGTATCTGCACATTTAATGACATGCTGCGCGGTGAAGTCGAAATTCCATGGGCGCAAGTCGACATGCAAATCCTGCTAAAAACTGACGGCCTGCCAACTTACCATCTGGCGAACGTAGTCGATGATCATTTGATGCAAATCACCCACGTGATCCGTGGTGAAGAATGGATTCCATCGGCACCCAAACACCAGCTGCTGTACCAATACTTTGGTTGGGAGATGCCTACCCTGTGCCATATGCCGTTGTTACGTAATCCGGACAAGTCCAAACTGTCCAAGCGTAAAAATCCAACCTCAATTAATTATTACAAGGATATTGGGGTCTTGCCAGAAGCCTTGTTGAACTATCTGGGCCGGATGGGTTGGTCGATGCCGGATGAGCGTGAAAAGTTCACTTTGGCTGAAATGATCGAACATTTTGACATTCAACGGGTCTCTCTGGGTGGCCCAATCTTTGATGTTGAGAAACTAAACTGGCTCAATGGTCAGTGGATTAAAGCCCTGCCTCCTGCTGAACTATTAGATACCTTACTGGCCTGGAAGGCTGATCGGGCCAAACTGGAAGAAATCGCTGCTGCGATTCAGCCACGTATTAATTTACTGTCTGAAGCTGTCAACTGGTCAGCGCATTATTTCAACCATTTCCCGACACTCAGTAAAGCGCAGTTTGAAAGCAAGAAACTATCCGAAGAACAGGTTCGCCAAAGCCTGCAATTCGCAATCTGGCGTCTGGAAAGCCTGTTTACCTGGAATAATGATACGGTAAGCCAAACCTTAATGGACCTGGCTGCTCAAATGGAAATCAAGCTGCGTGATTTCATGCCGGCCTTCTTTATTGCAATTGCCGGTTCTACTGCCTCTACCCCAGTGATGCAAACTATGGTCACCATTGGCCCTGACCTGACCTTCGCCCGCTTACGTCATGCGCTGGAAATTGTCGGTGGCCCAAGCAAAAAAGAGCTAAAAACTTGGGAAAAACTGAATGAAAGCCTAAAGTTGCCGAAAAATGAAGCAGTCAATCAAGCTTAATTCATTTTTTTGTTGACGGCTGAGCGTTATATCCCTAATATAGCGCTCACACAGACTGGGGTCATAGCTCAGTTGGTAGAGCGCTACAATGGCATTGTAGAGGTCAGGAGTTCGATCCTCCTTGACTCCACCAAACCAAGTCTTGCTTTGCCTGTGTATTTGCCTCATTTGTCCCTATCGTCTAGAGGCCTAGGACATCGCCCTTTCACGGCGGCAACCGGGGTTCGAATCCCCGTAGGGACGCCATATTCAAGATGGCAACATCTTTATAAAAAACCCAAGCATTATGACTTGGGTTTTTTATTGTCTGTATGTTTTTTTTGGCCAGCCTTCGGTTTCTGCCTATCTTCCGATAAAATAATCAGTAATTTAGAATTTTGGAGTTGTAATGCAATATCGCTGCCCTAAATGTCAGAGTCCGAAAATCATGCCACTGGCCCAGCCTGGCCAAGTGACAGCACGCCCTGTCGTACCCAAAAGCCTGGTTTTCCTGGTGCCTGCCCTGTTTGTATTATTACTGCTGGTTATTATCAGTATTGCCATGTGGATTTTTGGTGATGGTGCGGGTTCAACCCTACAAATGGCGACTGTAATCGTGTTTATTGTCTGCCTGATCGCAGGCTTCTTGTTCTATAAAGATCTGCCAGATTTTAAAATTTCCATGCAGGCCTTCATGCAAAACCAGAAAAAATGGAAATGCCGCGAATGTGATCATCAATGGGAAATTTGAGTCCTCGATCATTCAACAAGCTGATGGTCATTTGATCCTCAGCTTGCATTCCAATAGAGAATCTTTAAAACCAAGCACAATTACCAGCTTCACAACGACCAATTTCTCAAGTCAGAAAAACCGCTCTGCTGTTTTTATGGATGATAAATATAATGCTCGCATTCAGAATGAACGACAGAAAGCTATTTTAAAAATATATGAGCTTCAAAAGTTAGGTAGCCTATATCACTGGCCAATCCTGCGCTTTAAACAGCTTACTTGCGAACACACTGTGGCGGGAGTTTCACTGTTCGGCAGCCAATAAAAAATATTTTCAAAACAATAACACTCAACTGCTCTAGTTTAAAATTTCCAGGCCTGTTTCCAAATCACCCACACACGGAAGAAATACTTTTATAGCGGCGTCATTGACCAAAGGATGCCAGTAAAAAAGCCTGTAAACAGGAAGTCATGAAAGAGCAATCAATAAAAAAACCAGTCCGAAGACTGGTTTCTTTTATGTGCGGGAATTAAGCCCCAATTTTGCGATATTTCTGACGTTTGGCAGTCAGATCATCACCATATTGCTTACGACGGTATTCTTCAAACTCGGCATAGTTACCCGTGAAGAATTCCGGTGTTTCATCTTCAAATGACAGGATATGAGTGGCAATACGGTCCAGGAACCAACGGTCATGCGACACCACCATGACAGTACCCGGGAAGACCAGAATCGCATCTTCCAGTGCACGTAAAGTTTCGATATCCAGGTCGTTTGACGGTTCATCGAGCAGGATAACGTTTGCCCCCATTTGCAGGATTTTCGCCAGCTGTAAACGGTTACGCTCACCACCTGACAAACCACCTACACGTTTTTGCTGATCTTGGCCCTTGAAGTTAAAGCGACCAATATAAGCACGTGAAGCGATTTCATAATCACCGATTTTCAGGATATCCAGGCCACCAGACACTTCTTCCCAAACGGTTTTATTATCATCCAGCGTGTCGCGGATCTGACCCACATACGCCACTTTAACCGAATCACCCAGCGTTACAGTACCGGTATCCGGTTGCTGTTCGCCAGTCATCATGCGGAATAGCGTTGTTTTACCTGCACCGTTTGGACCCACGATTCCGACAATTGCCGCTGGTGGTACAGTGAAAGATAAATCCTTGTACAGCAGCTTATCGCCAAAGGATTTGCTGATATTTTCAACTTCAACCACCTTGTTGCCCAGACGTGGACCAGGTGGAATATAAATTTCAGAAGTTTCGTTACGCTGCTGGAATTCACGCGAGTTCAGTTCTTCAAAACGCTCCATACGCGCCTTGTTTTTCTTCTGCTGACCCTTAGCATTGGTACGAACCCACTCAAGCTCTTTTTTCAACGCCTTGGCAAAAGATTCTTCCTGCTTGTTCTCTTGCTCTAAGCGGGCATTTTTCTGCTCCAGCCATGAAGAGTAGTTACCTTGATAAGGAATACCATGTCCACGGTCAAGCTCCAGAATCCACTCGGCAACGTTATCCAGGAAGTAACGGTCGTGCGTAATCGCCACGATTGTGCCCGGGAAATCTTTCAGGAAACGTTCCAGCCAAGATACAGATTCTGCATCCAGATGGTTCGTCGGTTCATCCAGCAACAGCATATCCGGTTTAGACAGCAGCAAACGGCAGAGGGCCACACGACGGCGTTCACCACCCGACAGCTGGCTGACATCTGCATCCCATGCTGGCAGGTTTAATGCGGCCGCAGCCTGTTCCAGCTGGTTGTTCAGGTTATGTGCATCCCAAGTCTGGATAATCGCTTCCAGCTTTTCCTGCTCTTTGGCCAGCGCATCAAAATCAGCATCCGGTTCGGCATATTCAGCAAACACCTGATCTAGACGTTCCAGCGCATCTAGTGCTTCACGCACACCATCTTCAACGTTACCACGAACGTCTTTGCTTGGATCTAGCGGTGGTTCCTGCTCTAGGTAGCCAATTTTGATACCTGGTTGTGCACGTGCTTCACCAGAGAAATCTTTGTCTACGCCCGCCATAATACGGAGCAAAGTGGACTTACCGGCACCGTTTAAACCAAGCACACCAATTTTTGCACCCGGAAAAAATGATAAAGAGATGTCTTTCAGGATTTCGCGTTTCGGCGGTACCATCTTCGACACTCGGTTCATCGTATAAATATATTGGGCCACGTAGGACTCCTCAACTGAAAAACCAAATGGGGGCAAAACTTATCCCCCTGCTCTCAAAAAGAGCGAAAAAATTATCCGCTATTATACGCAGAATGCCTCGAAAACATAAGCCATTCCTCTGGACTTCAATGCATTGTTACAAGTTTTATATGAGCGGATTTTCAAACCGCGCTTTTTAGTAAAAAACTTGCATTCCTGCAAGGATTCTATATAAATAATTAAGCTATTCAATTGAGTAAATATGCATTTTTGTGTATATCCAGAATGCTAGACTCACCCCATACCCAAAACATCAAGAAGATCGAATCTTATGACTTACAAAGCAGAAACTCTTGCCATTCATGCAGGTTATAGCCCCGAACCCACTACCAAGGCAGTCGCCGTTCCGATTTATCAAACCACTTCCTATGCGTTTGACAACACCCAGCACGGTGCAGATCTGTTTGACTTGAAAGTCCCGGGAAATATCTATACCCGTATCATGAACCCGACTACGGCCGTGCTGGAACAGCGGGTTGCTGCCCTGGAAGGCGGAATTGGCGCACTTGCCTTGGCTTCGGGTATGGCTGCAATTACTTATGCCGTTCAGACCATTGCGGAAGCAGGTGACAATATTGCATCCGTTTCAACTTTATATGGCGGTACTTACAACCTGTTTGCCCACACCTTGCCAAAGCAAGGGATCGAAGTACGTTTCTTTGATTATGCAAATCCGGAAGCGCTACGTGAACTGATTGATGACAAGACTAAACTGGTATTTGTTGAATCGATTGGTAATCCGCTGGGCAATATTATTGACTTGGAAGCCATTTCCAAAATTGCCCATGAATATGGGGTTCCCGTAATCGTGGACAATACGGTTGCGACTCCAGTCCTGCAAAAATCTTTTGATTTTGGTGCGGATATTGTGGTGCACTCCCTGACCAAATATATCGGCGGTCACGGCAATTCAATTGGCGGCATCATTGTGGATAGTGGCAAGTTCCCATGGGGTAAATACCCTGAGCGCTTTAAAACACTAAATACCCCAGACCCAAGCTATCATGGCGTGAATTATGTCGAAGTGCTGGGCGAAGCGGCTTATATTGCACGTGCGCGTGTCGTACCGCTACGCAATACAGGCGCCGCGATTAGCCCGCAGAACGTCTTCCTGATTCTGCAAGGTTTAGAAACCTTAAGCCTGCGTATGGAACGTCATACCGAAAATGCCCAGAAAGTAGCCGAATACCTGCAACAACATGCCAAGGTAAAATGGGTCAATTATGCCGGTTTAAAAGACCATCCACAGCATGCTTTGGCACAAAAATATGTGAAAGGGAAACCATCAGCTATTCTGACCTTCGGAGTTGAAGATGGGCGCGAAGGGGGGGCACGCTTTATTGATGCACTCCAACTGTTTACCCGTCTGGTCAATATCGGTGATGCCAAGAGTCTGGCCTGTCACCCGGCTACCACTACTCACCGCCAGCTCAACCCTGAAGAGCTAAAATCTGCGGGAGTTAGTGAAGATATGGTGCGTTTATCCATCGGGATTGAACATATTGATGATCTGATTGCCGATCTTGAGCAGGCGTTGGCCGCTGTCTAAAACGTATTACTCCTTCAACAAACTCCATCTTTCGAGATGGAGTTTTTTATTTATTTTTAAAACAGAGACTTGCTCTGCTTTTGTTTTTCGTGTTAAAAATCAAATGAAACAATGAGTATAAATAGAGCAATTACTCTAATTTTTATTGTATTTTCAATAGTTTAATGTCTAGATTTTCCTGAAGAATTGATTATCATATTGTGACTCATCTTCGCTCTCATTTCCTGTTAGAGCCTTCACTGATTTTTAATAAAAAACAATTTGAATGCTATTTTCAAATTAGGGATAACAAACGTGAAAACTAAACTACAGAAACAATTGGAAAAACGTGTCGCAGGTAAAACGGTTCTGATTACCGGAGCCTCTAGCGGGATCGGCTTGACCACAGCTCATCAGCTGGCTGAGGCTGGCGCACATGTATTATTGGTGGCACGTACCCAGGAAACCTTGGAGCAGGTTCAACAAGAGATTGCAGTCAAAGGTGGTAAAGCCTCGATTTTTCCATGCGATCTGAATGATATGGAAGCGATTGACGAAGTCTCCAAGCAGATCATTGCCTCTGTCGATCATATCGATATTCTGATCAATAATGCTGGCCGCTCGATTCGTCGTGCTGTCCATGAGTCAGTCGACCGCTTTCATGATTTTGAGCGCACCATGCAGCTGAATTATTTTGGTGCAGTACGTCTGATTATGAATATCCTGCCACAAATGATGAGCCGCCGTGCTGGCCATATCATCAATATCAGCTCGATTGGCGTACTGGCCAATGCGACCCGCTTCTCAGCCTATGTGGCATCGAAGGCAGCACTGGATGCGTTTAGCCGTTGTCTGTCAGCTGAGGTCCATTCACATAAGGTGGCAATTACTTCGGTTTATATGCCTCTGGTACGTACCCCAATGATTGCACCCACCAAGATCTATAAATATGTGCCTACCCTGTCGCCAGAGCAGGCAGCTGCACTAGTTGCCTATGCAATTGTCAAACGTCCGAAGAAAGTGGCGACCCATCTGGGACGTCTGGCTTCAATTACTTATGCTGTTGCCCCGGACATCAACAATGTATTGATGTCGATTGGTTATAACCTGTTCCCAAGCTCTTCGGCTTCGGTTGGTCAGCCACAGAAACTGAACTGGGTACAAAAGGCCTATGCACGGATTTTCCCGGGCGAACACTGGTAAGAAACCCAAGACTCAAGCCGCCTGAACAGGCGGTTTTTGTTTTTTTAAACCTGTGTGTTTTTAGCATAGAAAAATATGATCTCAATGTACCACGACACCTGCTGTCTTTTCAGCTACAGATTTTTGCCGCAAATGCGACGAGATCACGTACACTATGGACGGATATTTTTAATCCATATTCTTATATTCAGATTCAAGTAATGGAACCCCTTATGAATAACATGCAATGGCTCGATGAAGTAAAATTTAACGAACAAGGTCTGATCCCTGCCATTGCCCAGCATCACCAGAGCGGGCGTGTCCTGATGGTGGCCTGGATGAACCGTGAAGCGCTGGCTTTAACTGCCGAGAAGAATCAGGCTGTATATTTTTCCCGTTCACGCAACAAGTTATGGCATAAGGGGGAAGAGTCCGGACATTTTCAGACTATCCATGAAATCCGCCTCGACTGCGATGCAGATGTGATCATTCTGCAAATTGAGCAGCATGGCGGCATTGCCTGCCATACCGGCCGTGAGTCTTGTTTTTATCGCAAACTGACTCAAAATGGCTGGGAAACCGTGGATGCCCAGTTAAAAGATCCAAATGCAATTTATGGGCAAAAAACCACCAACCCGCATACCCTCGCCATGAGTGCGTCCACCGCTCAGTCTGAACAGGTAGAAGTCCTCTCTTACCTCGGTGCAATGATGGCAGAGCGTAAAAAAGCCGATCCGGATTCCTCCTATGTGGCCAAGCTGTACCATAAAGGGCTGAACAAGATTCTGGAAAAAGTGGGTGAAGAAAGCTTTGAAACTGTTCTTGCGGCCAAGGATTTTAAAGCTGAAGCCAATGAAGACCATAAAAATGACCTGATTTATGAAGTGGCTGACCTGTGGTTCCATACGATTGTCATGCTCGGTTATTTCGACCTTGAGCCGCAACTGGTTCTGAATGAACTGGCGCGCCGTCAGGGATTATCTGGTCTGGTTGAAAAAGCCAATCGTCTACATTAAAACGTGAATGAAGAGTACGGTGTCTGATCTGCAAAAACCCAAACCCACCTATGAGCAGGCCACTGCCATTGATAATGCACGTCTGGGTAAATCCTTCAAGGTAATTGCCTATGCTGGCACAGGTAAAACCACCACCCTACAAATGATCAGTGATGCCATGCTGGGGCGGCGTGGCATGTATCTGGCCTTTAACAAGGCGATTGCCTCTGAAGCGCAAAATAAGTTTCATCGCGGTGTGGACTGCCGTACCTTCCATTCGCTGGCTTTTCGCAGTGTTCCACGTGGAGTAACAGATAAGCTGCGTCTGCCACGTTTAAGCCCGAGCTTTATTGCCAAGGAGTATCGTTTAGAACCGATGACCTTGCGCCGCATGATGGGCGGACGTTATGAAAAATATGTGCTGATGCCTTCGCGTCTGGCCAGTCTGGTGGCCAATGCTGTCGGACATTTCTGCTCTACCAGTTCACAATACCCTGCTCCACGACATATTCAGGCACCCAGCTGGCTGCATCCAGATGACATCGAAATGCTACAGCAGAAACTTTATCCGGCAGTCGAACGGCGCTGGCTGGAGTCCATTGATCCGAACCATCAGGCCGGAATCGGGCATGATATTTATCTCAAACTCTGGGCACTGTCTGAACCGAATATTCCAGCAGACTATGTACTTTTTGATGAAGCACAGGATGCCGACCCCCTGATGCTGGGTATTTTGCTAAAACAGCGTAATACCCAGGTGATTTATGTTGGCGATGCGCATCAGCAGATTTATGCCTGGCGCGGTGCGGTCAATGCCATGCAGCAACTGCCGCTGCCGGAGTCGCGCCTGACCACCTCTTTCCGTTTTGGCCCCGAAATTGCGCTGAATGCCAATGCTCTTCTGGGCGCACTGAATGAAACTGTCCCCCTCTTGGGTAATTCCTTATTGAATTCCAAAGTGGTCAATAAACCGCACACCAAGATGCGGGATGCAATTCTATGCCGCACCAATGCCCGGGCGATGGAGCTGCTACTGGCCGGTCTGGTTCGGGGGGATAAAGTCAGTCTGCAAGCTGACCATGTCAAGCTGAACCGCTTTGTCGATGCTGCCAGCATGCTCAAACAAGGGAAACGCGTCATTGATGTACCGGAACTGGCCTGGTTTAATTCCTGGCATGATGTGCATGAGTATTGCGAAACCAATGAAGGCAGTGACATCAAGCCGCTGGTCAAGCTGGTCGATGAACACGGCACAGATTCACTCAAAACGGCACTGGCCAAAATTACCCCGATTGCCCAGGCTGATTATATTATTTCTACGGCGCACAAGGCCAAAGGCCTAGAATGGGATCGGGTACATATCGAAGATGATTATCAGTTCAAGCTGAATGAAAAAGATCATAAAATTAGCGATGAGGAATTACGTTTACTGTATGTGGCCTGTACACGCGCTAAATTAAGCTTAAATATTCATCATATTTATGACCTGATTCAACAGTTAAAGCTCAGGATGCCACAATCACTGCGCCAAGCCATGGGCTAGTCACCTTCCTAAGGGTCAAGCTTCAGAGACAGGTGATCTATGCATTCTATATATATTGAATCCATTCGACCGAAACATACGCTGTAATTTTCTGATCTTCGCCCGGATTTTAATCCTCAGCGCCCGGTTACGCTGCTTTTAGCTGCTTAGGACACTGGCAAAAGCACTTTTTCTACTGCGTTGCTGTGATCAGGCACTGCCCTGGTTTGCTGCACGTGACCACGATGGCCGGACTGCGGGGGCTAAACCTGTTAGATCAGGACATTTTACAATACCGGCTCCGCTCCCAGATTGATTTTCAGGTCCGTTTTCTGGAAGAGATTGAGTGATTGGCGGAGTCCCGCCAGATAGACCTGATAGCCTCTTCCTTCCTATTTCTGGCAACTTTATAAAGCCCTGAACAATAAAGATCTAGTACTCAGTAAAGCGGGGTAAGCCAACCGCTTGATGCCCTGATGTTCAGCTCTTAAGTGAAAATAATCCGGCGATTTGTTACAGCGCATACTTACGATATTACTGTGATTGCATTGACCTTGTTTACTCGTTTTTGCGAGTATTTTCATGAAATCAGCGATATTGAAAATGCACAACGTGCAAAAAGTATTGATCAGCTGTTAAAACTCAGCCTGCAAGCTTCATAGCTACAATTTGAGCCGCTTTATACTGACTTGGGATTACAGCGCAGTCAGTGTGCGGCTACCTGTGCAAGCTTTCCGCTAAAACATCCATCTAGCCCATTCAGTCATCTGGAAATATTTCAGCTGATGCCGGCGCAGCTTCGCGCTGAACCGCAGCAGTTACTCGTACAAGTTCTTATTCAATAAAAAATCTGCTGCCCCGGCCAGAATTACCTTAATCTGATTTAAACACATTCGCGATAAATTTAAGTTAAAGCCTTATATGGATTGCTCTGCCGATGATTAATGCTCTAGCATTTTCTGGGTTCAAATGGCGACTTTATCCATTTTTATCAATCAAGATGCCTGATCTGATCTTTATTTTCGGTCAATTTAATCCGAGCGATTTCAGCATCCACCCTATTGAAAAATCAGCTCACGTATAATTGAAATGTTCTGAATAAAAACGTTGATGTTGTGGTTATCCTGTAATATGATCGGTTTTATCTGCAAATTTCACTGTGAAATCGGAATTTGCTATCGTTTATAGGTTGTGCAATACAACTGTTTTTATTCTTTTGAATACCATTTTGGCTTTCAAGATCGAGAAGTTTTGGATCATTCTTTGTGCTCCTGTAATCCTTGAAAGATAAAATTTCACCCTAGGTTTATTACAACCTAAACACGACAATGGATACGAGTGTGCTGCCGATTATTATATTGTTACCCTTAGTATTAGGCACAACCCTTGTCTCGTGGCTGAAGCAATTTTCCCGCGGGGTAACGGCTTTAGGCGCAATTGGCGTCAGCCTGAGCAGTTTTCTACTCTTAGTGAGCCAGGCACCTGCAGTATTTAAGGGTGCCGTCATTACTCAAAGTTGGTCCTGGTTACCGCAACTCGGGATCGATTTCAGTTTCCGTCTGGACTCACTGGGCCTGCTCTTTTCCCTGTTGATTAGCGGTATTGGTACGCTGATCTACATTTATGCCTACTACTATCTCAGCCCCAAAAATTCGCTCAGTAAACTGTACATCCTGCTCATGCTGTTTATGGCAGCCATGCTTGGTATTTCATTATCTAATAATCTGCTGATTCTGCTGGTGTTCTGGGAAATGACCAGTATTTCCTCCTTCCTGCTGGTGGGTTACTGGAGCAATTACGAGGCGGCACAGCGCGGTTCACGTATGGCGCTGACCATTACCGGTATGGGGGGTCTGGCCATGCTCGGTGGCTTTATCCTACTGGGTCAGATGACGGGAACTTATCAGATCGACCAGATTCTGACCATGACTGAGCAGATTCAGGCCCATCATTTATTCGTTCCCACCTTGTTGCTGATTCTGCTCGGCGCTTTTACCAAAAGTGCCCAGTTTCCATTTCATTTCTGGTTACCGAATGCTATGGCCGCGCCTACACCGGTATCTGCCTATCTGCATTCGGCAACAATGGTCAAGGCCGGGCTCTTTTTAGTAGCACGTTTGTTGCCAATTTTTGCCGGAGCCGCGTTATTTCATAATATCGTGACCTTCGTTGGCCTGTTCACTTTGTTGATAGCGGCCTTCTTTGCCATTTTTAAAGAGGACCTGAAAGGCCTGCTTGCCTATTCGACCATCAGCCATTTGGGCCTGATCATGTGTCTGCTCGGTATTGGCTCACCGCTGGCAGTGGCCGCCGCGATTTTCCATATTATTAACCATGCCACCTTTAAAGCAGCGCTGTTCATGATTGCCGGTATTATTGACCATGAGTCAGGCACGCGTGATTTGCGTAAACTATCCGGTTTATGGCAGCTGCTTCCCTTTAGCGCCACCCTGACAATGATCACGGCCGCTTCGATGGCAGGTATGCCTTTGACCAATGGTTTCCTGTCCAAGGAAATGTTCTTTACCGAACTGGTTTCGACCTTAAGTGGTCCGGTGATGGTGGTGTCAGCCATTGCTGCAACTCTGGCTGGTATTTTTGCAGTTGCCTATTCTATTCGTCTGGTACATGGCGTGTTCTTTGATGGACCGCTCGGCCAGCAAGTGCCGAATAAAACAGCGCATGAGCCACCTTTTGGTATGCGTGCACCAGCCACCTTACTGGCCATCTTATGTATTCTGGTCGGGTTGCTGCCTGCTTTACTGGTTGAAAACATCGTCAATAGTACAGCGCGGGCTGCCACCCAGAACTTTGCATTTGAAGGAACCCATCTGGCCTTATGGCATGGTATTAACCTGCCGCTGCTCATGAGTCTAGTTGCCCTGATTGGTGGGGTAATCTTTTATTTTGCGCTGGCCAAAGGCGGTACCATTCGTGAAATTGATCTGGATCCGAAACTCGGCAGATTACAGGGCCGCATTCTCTTTGACCTGTTTCTGAAAAGCCTGTTATTAAATTCGCGCCGTTTCCGTCGCGCCACTGAAAATGGCAAGCTGCAAAGCTATCTCTTATGGATTATGCTGTTTACCACGACTCTGGTTGCCCTGCCCCTGATCGGCAATGGCATCACTGCCGGTACGCGTGAACTGACGCATGCGCCTACCCTGGCGATTGTGTTGTGGTTATTACTCTTCTCCGCCTGCTGGATGATGCTGTGGTTTCATCATGAGCGGATCAAGGCGGTACTGATTAGTGGTGCGGTGGGTCTGGTTGTCACGATGGTCTTTATCGGCTTTTCAGCACCCGATTTAGCGCTCACCCAGATCACGGTCGATGTGGTCACCACGGTGCTGCTACTCATGAGCCTGTCTTTATTACCTCAATTAACGCCGTATGAGTCCAGCATGTCTCGCCGCTGGCGCGATGCCATTATCGCCATTACAGGCGGTGTCGGCATTGCAGTCATTGCCTGGCTAATCTTAACCCGCGATCATAATTCATTGTCCTGGTTCTTCCTGCAACAATCCATTCCTCTGGGCGGCGGTACCAATGTGGTCAATGTGATTCTGGTCGATTTCCGTGGGTTTGATACCTTCGGCGAAATTACCGTACTGGGTATTGCCGCCATTGGGGTGCTCAGCTTGATGGATGGCATGCGCGCGCATGGCGCTACCATGACCCAAGGCCTGACCTATCGCTTTAATCCGTCGCCTCTCATGCTACGGATCACTGCATCCTGGATTTTACCGGTCGCACTAGTGATCAGCCTGTATATCTTCCTCAGAGGCCATAACCTGCCAGGGGGGGGATTTATTGCCGGTCTGGTAACCTCATTGGCCTTGATTATTCAGTATATTGCAATCGGTCAGGATCAGGCTGAAAAACTGCTGGGGGCTAAATCTGGACGTCTCTATGAAATCTGGATTGGTGTAGGCTTAACCATCGCCGGCCTCACCGGTGTGGCGGCCTGGTTCTGGTCACGCCCCTTCCTGACCAGTGCACATATTTATGTCTCGCCACCCATCTTGGGAGAAATGCATCTGGCTTCGGCGGCCCTGTTTGATGCCGGCGTATATATTACGGTGGTAGGTGCCACCATGCTGATGATCTCAGTTCTGGGCGACTCCCGCCACTCCAGCATGACCGGTCCGGTACCAAGAGGATAATAAAATGATTAGTTTAGAACTTTTATTAGCTTCTGCGATCGGTCTGCTCACCGCTACCGGTATTTACTTAATTCTGCGGGCACGTACTTTCCCGGTGGTACTGGGACTGGCCATGATCGGCTATGCCGTGAATATGTTCCTGTTTGCGATGGGGCGGATCCAAATGAATTCCCCCGCCGTCTTAACCACTGCCACGGAAGTGACCGACCCTCTGCCTCAGGCACTGGTATTAACGGCCATTGTCATCGGTTTTGCCACGACCGCCTTTATTGTTCAGCTCGCCCTGCGTAGCCGCTACGAATCAGGAACAGACCACGTTGATTCAAAAGAAGAAAGCTTGCAAGTTGATCCACGTGAGGATGAGCCATAATGACTGAATTCCTCAATTTCTGGACTCAACATACCCCGATTTTCAGTATCCTTCTGCCGGCATTTACGGCATTTACTCTACTGCTTCTGGGCAACCCCGGTGCTGGCGCTCTGGCCACCGACTGGCGCCAGCCTTGGCGTCGCGGCATCAGCCATGTTTCCAGCCTGCTCGGCCTGGGGATTGCGATCAGCTATCTGATCAGTAGCAGTCAGGGGGAAATCAGTGTTTATGCCTTAAGTGAATGGTCCGCACCTTTCGGTATTGTTCTTGTGCTGGATCAGCTTTCTGCATTGATGCTGGTCATGACCTATGCCCTGGCCGTACCCATAGTCTGGTATGCCAGTCGCGGCTGGGATGCACGCGGACGCTATTTCCATGCCATGGTGCACTTTTTGTTAATGGGGCTGAGCGGTGCATTTCTGACAGGTGACCTGTTTAACCTGTTTGTATTCTTTGAAATTCTGCTTATGGCCTCTTATGTCCTGTTGTTACATGGACAAGGTAAGGCACGTTTCCAGCTGGGCGTACATTATGTCGTCATTAACTTGCTGGCTTCGGCCATGTTCCTGATTGGACTGGGCATGATTTATGGCAGTGTGGGCAGCCTGAATATGGCAGATGTTGCCCGCCTGATTCCCACCTTGGCAGAGGATGAGCATCAACTGGCTGTTGCCGGAGGATTGATGCTGTTCGTGGTCTTCGGCATCAAGGCAGCCATGCTTCCACTTGGCTTCTGGCTGCCCAAAACCTATGCGGTGGCCACCACGCCTGTGGCCGCTTTATTCACCATCATGACCAAAGTCGGGATTTATGCGATTTTGCGTATTAATGGCACCGTTTTTGATGATGAATATAGTCATCAGATTTTAATGAACTGCCTGCTGGTGATTGGTCTGATTACCTCAGTTTATGGGGTGATCTGCGCGATTGGCACAGAACGCTTACGCCGCTTTGTCGGCTTTATGGTGCTCTCTTCAATCGGCACGATTCTGGTGGCAATTGCCATCAATACCACCGAGGCTTGGGCAGGTGCGCTGTATTATACAGTGCACAGCACCTTGATCGGCGCAGCCTTTTATCTGTTGAGTGGCTGGATTACCTCGCAACGGGGCGAATTTAAAGATCATTTTAACATTGCCCCCAAGATGAAACAGCACAAGACTGTCTCTTTGACGTATTTCATTATTGCTCTGATGATGGCAGGCTTGCCGCCTTTTAGCGGCTTCTTTGGCAAAGTGTTTATCTTGCAGGCCTCTGCGGATTCACCTTATCAAATGATTATCCTCTTTACTATTTTACTGGTGAGCTTGCTGAGCATTCTGGCCTTTACCCGCGTAGGCTTTATCTTGTTCTGGCGTTCCATCCGCCCGGAAGATGATCCGGATTCGCTGGATTTCAGTAAATATGAGGCCCTGCCAAGCAAGGCACCACCACGTAATGATACGGTTATTTATCTGCTTCTGGCTGGCCTGATGGCTTATGTGGTTTTTGCTGCTCCCGTCTATCAGTACAACTATCAGACTGCCGTACAGATCAAAAACAATCCTCTGTATGAGACGGCGCTGCTGAAACGTGATGCTGAAGGCCAGTTTATCAGTGTACAGCCATACCGTTCAGATAATCTGCCAGAAACCAAATATGGGGGAGAAACCGCAGATCCGAATGCGCATTTGATTCCGTATGTGATTTCAGAAGCGACTCTCGAAGGCGAACATATTTCCAAATTCAAGCAACAGCAGATTAATCAGCAGTATATTGAACAGTACAGCCATGATGATAATCAACTTAAACCGGCGGAGGGACCCTAGTGGCTAAATCATTTTCGCAACGCTGGTTCCCCCACCCACTGGTTTCAGTGATTGTCGGGGTCAGCTGGATATTACTGGCACATAACTTCGAAGCAGCAACCCTGCTAAGCGCACTGGTTCTGGGGATTTTTATTCCACGCCTAATTGAACCTTTTATTGACCGTACCCCGAATATTCAGTGGATGCCGGCCATACGCCTGTTTTGGGTGGTGGTCTGGGACATTATTGTGGCCAATATCACTGTCGCCAAACTGGTGCTTGGCCCCACCAAAAATCTGCATCCCAAATGGTTTCGTGTACCTTTGGATACTGAACATGAAGAAGTCAATGCCCTGCTGGCCATGATTATTACCACAACGCCAGGTACGGTAACGGCCGGGATTGATCAGGATCGTGGTGATATTCTGGTACATGCACTCAGTACCCAGGATGAGGCGGCCGAAATTGAAACAATCAAGCAGCGCTATGAACAGCCGCTGATTCAAATTTTTAGTGCGCGCACAGGAGATAAAGCATGACCATTTTGCCCTATGCACTTGCGATCTGCCTCGGTGCAATCACCATTTCGATGTTACTCTGCCTGTTCCGACTGATTATCGGACCTTCTATTGTCGATCGCCTGTTAGCACTGGATACGCTGTTCCTGAACGCGACCTGTCTGGTGGTGATCCTGGGCATTTATTGGAGCAGCACCTTCCTGTTTGAAGGTGCCCTGCTGGTTGCCATGTTGGGCTTTGTTTCCACCGCCGCTCTGGCCAGCTATTTCACCACAGGCCATGTGATCGACTAGGAGTTTGGTTATGAATCTGTTTCTCGAAATTCTGCTGTCAATTTTCTTGCTGATTGGTGCCTTCTTTATGCTGGTTGGCGGCATTGGTCTGGTCCGGCTGCCCGATTTGTTTATGCGCTTACATGCACCCACCAAATCCAGCACCTTGGGACTTGGCAGCTTTCTGATCGGCGCAATTATTTTTTCTGCCATTCATAGCCGTTTTGGTTTTGCAGAAGTTCTGATCACCCTATTTGCATTTATCACTGCGCCAGTATCAGCCAACCTGATGGCTCAGGCCGCATTGCATTTACGTTTACGCTCTATGAGTGGTGAGGTTCCTGAAACACTGGAACGTCCCCTGCCCTGGCAGCGTAGCCGTCGGCGTAGCTTTTATCACAAGAATCAAAATAAGCAGGATGAGTTTTAAGCTGCATTATTCCTTCCACCACCATCATAATTTTGCAATAAAAAAGCCACCCGAAGGTGGCTTTTTTGATCTGCTCAATTGAGCTTATTCATCATCTTTCTTGTCTTCGGCTGGAGGAAGATCCTTCACAGCTTCAGCAATCAGACCAAACATATAGTTGCCATAAGCATTGGTTTTGTCATAGTGAAAACGCAAACGTGGCGTTATACGGGTCTTGATACGACGGCTCAGTTCATGACGCAGGAAACCTGATGCCTTGTTCAGCACATCCAGAGTTTCCTTATTTGCAGCTTCACTTTGCTCATCGCCTAGTTCACGACCCATCACGGTGACATAAACTTCAGCATATCCTAAGTCTGGGCTCACTTTCACAGCCGAGATGGTCACCAGACCACCCAGGCGTGGATCTTTCAGCTCCTGACGAATCAGCTCAGACAACTCGCGCTGTACTGTATCCGCCATACGCTTCAGACGTTGACTACCCGCCATTAAAGACTCCGTTTAATTAACTGGACATCATACACTTCGATCTTGTCGAGTGGTTTGATGTCTTTATAGCCTTTCACCGCAAGACCACATTCCATACCGGCACGAACTTCTTCAACCACCTCTTTATAACGGCGCAGAGATTCAAGCTCGCCCTGGAAGACCACCACGTCATCACGAAGAACACGAATTGGCTTATTACGGTGCAAGACACCCTCAAGCACCATACAACCTGCGGCTGCACCGAATTTGCTTGAGTGGAATACTTCACGTACTTCAGCCACACCCAGAATCGTTTCACGATGTTCAGGCGCAAGCTTACCGCTCATGGCAGCTTTGACATCATCAATCAACTGGTAGATCACGGAGTAGTAACGAATATCGATACTGTCTGCATCGGCCTTCTGGCGCGCACTTGCATCAGCACGCACATTAAAGCCGAGTAATACAGCTTCTGAAGACTCTGCCAGTGTAACGTCAGATTCAGTAATCGCACCCACACCCGAACCAATGATACGGACTTTCACTTCATCTGTTGCAAGTTCAGCCAGAGCCACATGCAACGCCTCTAAAGTACCGCGTACATCTGTTTTCAATACCACATTGACGATCGGCACATCTTTCTTGCCCATAGACGCCATGATATTTTCAAGACGCATAGCAGACTGACGCTCAAGACGTTTCTGACGTTCACGGTCCATACGCGCATCGGCAACTTCACGTGCTTTCTTCTCATCATTCACGACCAGAACTTCGTCACCTGCCATTGGCGCTTCAGGAAGACCCAGGATTTCGACTGGAATCGACGGACCTGCCGATTTAACACGCTGTCCGTTTTCATCAACCATGGCACGAACGCGACCATAAGATGAGCCTGCCAGAACCAGATCACCAACTTTCAAGGTACCGTTTTGAACCAGAATAGACGTTACTGCACCACGGCCCTTGTCTACACGTGCTTCAATTACTACCCCTTGCGCTGCACCTTCTTCAGATGCTTTCAACTCCAGGATTTCTGCCTGGATTGAAATCAGGTCAAGTAATTCATCGATACCTGCACCGGTGTGCGCTGAAACCATCGCCACTGGTACGTCACCGCCCCACTGTTCAGGTACGATTTCTTTGGTGGTTAATTCGTTCAGTACGCGGTCCGGATCAGCCGAGTCTTTGTCCATCTTGTTGATGGCAACAATAATTGGCGTACCGGCAGCACGTGCATGATCAATCGCTTCTGCAGTTTGTGGCATAACACCATCATCTGCTGCAACGACCAAGACCACAATATCCGTTGCCTTGGCACCACGTGAACGCATTGCAGTAAATGCCGCGTGTCCAGGAGTATCCAGGAAAGTAATAATGCCTTTATCTGTGGTGACATGGTATGCACCAATATGCTGGGTAATCCCGCCAGCTTCACCCGAAGCTACTTTGGCACGACGAATACGGTCAAGCAGTGAAGTCTTACCATGGTCAACATGACCCATGATGGTAACCACTGGTGGACGCGTAGTTTGTGCACCACGTGCTTCTTCAGCTGCTTCAAGTAGATTATCTTCTGCTTGCGTATCAGATACCAGAACTGGGTGATGCCCCATTTCTTCCACAATCAGCGCGGCAATTTCTTGCTCAATGGCTTGGTTTTGAGTTACCAGCTCACCCATTTTCATGAGTGATTTAATCACTTCGCGTACTTTAACTGCCATTTTTGCAGCCAAGTCAGCAACCACAATCGTTTCACCAATTTCAACATCATAAACCTGTTTTTTAACTGGTTTTTCAAAGCCATGCTTGTTGGCCTGACTGGTTTTTAAACCACGTTTATGCTGGTTATGGCTGAAAGACTGCTCTTCCTGACCACGACGACCACCTTTTTTCGGAGCACGTGTATTCGTCGTGTTACTACCACGTTTAATTTCACGGTCTTCTTTGGCAAAAGAATCCTCATAGGCCTGACCGACTAAACCGGCAGCAAGCGGAGTGTCATCAATCACCCGAATTGTGGCTGTCGTATCTTCAGCAGAATACTTAGAAGCCATTTGACGCATTTGTTCAAGCGTACGCTGTTGTGCTTCTTCAGCTGCTTTACGACGTGCTGCTTCTTCAGTTGCTTTTAGCTGTGCAGCTTGCGCTTCACGAGCTTTTTTCTGCTCTGCTGTTTCAGACGGTTTAACCACTGCCTTTACAATCGGCTTATTGGTCGATTTGCGTTTGACAACGACAGCTGCTTTAGGTGTTTCCTGTTTCTGATTTTCCTGTTTCTGAGCTGCACGCATTGCTTCCAATGCTTTGCTGGCATTGTTCACACCAGATTTTGCTGCTTCAACAGGTTTCTTCACTTGTGCTGTTTTCTGTTCAGCTTGCGCTTTGGCTTGCTGCTCAGCTTGAGCTTTGGCTAAAGCTTCTGCCTTGATTTGTTCCGGATCTGGCTTGACGAATGTATGCTTCTTACGAACTTCTACATTAATGGTCTTCGCCTTACCTGAAGTACTTGCTACTTTAGCCGTACTGGTTGTTTTACGTTTCAACGTGATTTGTCCTGCATGGCCCTCTGAACCTTGTGTCTTTTTCACATGATTCATCAGGCTATCTTGTTGTTCGGCGGTAATAATATCGTCAGCTTTACGTTGTGGTAAACCTGCCTCACGAACCTGCTCTAGGAGCTTCTCAACTGGACGACCCACGCTGAGCGCTAACTCTTTAATCGACTTGTTCGTCATATACTACACCTCCTAGTTAAACCATGATTCGCGCGCTTTCATAATAAGTTGACCTGCTTTTTCGGCATCCAGACCGTCGATATCCGCGATATCATCGGTTGCCTGATCTGCAAGATCATCCACGGTTACCACACCACGAGCTGCGAGAGCCTGCGCGATCTCTGCTGTCATGCCTTCCATTGCAACAAGTTCTTCACTTGGCGCTTGTACGTTTTCTTGCTGTTGTAATGCATCAGCAAGTGCAAGTTCTTTCGCACGGCTTTGCAATAACTCAACCAGCTCAGCATCCAGTTCGATTTCATCAAACGTTTCAGCAGGCACGTAAGCAATTTCTTCAAGCGAGGTGAAGCCCATTTCTACCAGCGCCATCGCCAAATCTTCAGCAATATCCAGACGGGTAACAAACATGTCCAGGTATTTTTGTGCTTCGCTTTGTTGACGGGCGTAGTATTCTTCTTCCAGCATCATATCCAGCTTATAGCCAGTCAGTTCCGATGCCAGACGTACGTTTTGACCTTGTGAACCAATCGCACGGGCCAACTGGTCACTGGTTGCAAAAATAATATCGGCAGTATGGGCATCTTCATCGATGACAATACTCGATACATCTGCTGGTTCCAATGCACTTGCGATATATTGCGCAGGATCATCCGACCAAACGACCACATCAATACGCTCGCCATTGAGCTCTTGCTGTACCGCCTGGATACGTGTACCACGCATACCAATACAAGCTCCCACCGGATCAATACGATGGTCATTGGTTTTCACTGCAATTTTAGCACGGACACCCGGCTGGCGGGCTGCGGCCTTAATTTCAATAATTTCTTCCGTGATTTCCGGAATTTCTTTTTTCATCAGTGCGATCAGCATTTCTGGCTTAGCACGTGACAATAAAAGCTGTGCACCACGGCCTTCACGGTTCACATTATAAAGAATCGCATTTACGCGCTGCTTCGGACGCAGAATCTCCTTCGGAATCATTTCTTCACGCGCCAGATAAGCTTCTGCATTGTCACCGAGGTCAATGATAAAGCCATCTTTGGTTTGTTTTTTCACTTCACCATAGATAAGTTCACCGACTTTGGATTCATAGGCATCCGCCACCAATGCGCGTTCTGCTTCACGAATCTTCTGCACAATCACCTGCTTGGCAATCTGCGCGGCAATACGACCGAAATCAATCGATTCAACTTCCAGTTCACGGATGTCACCAATCGACCATTTTGCAGGATCGACATCAGAAATCGCATCCTGGCAAGCCGGCATTTCATGATCTTCATCTGCAACGACTTCCCATTGACGGAAAGTACGATAGTCACCGGTTTTACGGTCAATTTCCACACGAAGACGAGCTTCTTCCGAGTGAGTTCCCTCGTAGAATTTCTTCTTAGTCGCTGCAACCAAAGCTTGTTCTAGCGCTTCAAAAATTGCTTCACGACTTACACCTTTTTCGTTACTAACCGTTTCAACGACGGTAAGAATTTCACGTGCCATAAGTCACCTATTTGTTCAGATTCTTATTGATTTGATTAATCTTGATAAACCAAATTTGCTTTATCGATATTGTGACTGTCGATATCCAAAATCTGCTGTTTTTCTACTTCAACTTGAATCATTTCATTTTCAAGATCAACTGCAACCAGTTTGGCCTGGAATTTACGACGGTTATCGACTGCACTAATCAGACGAAGCGCTACCGTCTGACCGATATAGCCTGACATCTGCTGCAACTCGAAGAAGGGACGATCCCAGCCAGGTGAAGAAACTTCAAGTGAATATTCGCCCGAAATTGGATCATGTACATCCAGTATGGCTCCAACCTGCTGTGTCACACGTACACAATCCTGAACCCCAATACCGCGCCCCTGTTCAACTTCACCATCTTCATTGATCACAGGTTCAGCATTATCCTCAACCGGACGGTCAATATAGATGCGTAATAATGAACGTTTGCCCTGTGGCAGGAACTCAATCCCCCACAGATTTACCTCACAGGCTTCAACTGCGGGTGCAATCAAGTCCTGAAGTGCTTGAGTTTTATTTGATAGCTTCATTTACTCTCGTCATCTGGTGCGAATTTATGATCTATTTGACCACTACAAACCAATACAAACTATAGTAGTAGTGAAACATGGAGATTTGACCAAATAATGTCGACACTACACGATAGCCAATAAAAAAGGGCGTAAATCGCCCCAATTAATGCACAATCCAGATCTTTTTCAAATCCCACTGTGCAAAAAGGCCCACCTTGTTGTGAGCCTCTTTTAAGAAACTTGGTAGCGGGAGCTGGATTTGAACCAACGACCTTCGGGTTATGAGCCCGACGAGCTACCAGACTGCTCCATCCCGCATCAACGTGCAAAAATTATATACAAAAGATGAGAGCTTTTCAATCATAACTGCATCATTCTGCATATTTGTGATCTGTCGCTGAAAAATTGGTAGCGGGAGCTGGATTTGAACCAACGACCTTCGGGTTATGAGCCCGACGAGCTACCAGACTGCTCCATCCCGCATCAGCGTACAAATAACATTCAGCCTAAATATAGACTGCTTTTAAAGTTTGCATCTTTAAAAGATTGGTAGCGGGAGCTGGATTTGAACCAACGACCTTCGGGTTATGAGCCCGACGAGCTACCAGACTGCTCCATCCCGCAACAACACGCAAATTATTTTCTCAACTTAAATCAGATTTAAGCTGCCTTTTAAAAGTTTGCCTCTTTCAAAAGGATTGATTGGTAGCGGGAGCTGGATTTGAACCAACGACCTTCGGGTTATGAGCCCGACGAGCTACCAGACTGCTCCATCCCGCATCAACAGAAGTTTTGCTGCACAACACCCAACCTATATTCTGGATTCATAAGTTGGTGCGGAGGGGGGGACTTGAACCCCCACGCCCGAAAGCACTACCACCTCAAGGTAGCGTGTCTACCAATTCCACCACCACCGCAGCTGTGACGCATTCTAGTCGCATCACTGGAAAAAAGAAAGGTTTAATTCAGATTATTCGGTTTCTTGGGGTGCAGTTGGTGAAGTTTCAACCGGTTGTGCCGGAGCAGCTGGAACCGATTGCACCGAGGACAAACTGTAAGCATCGGTAGTTTGTTTCTTGGCGAAAATCGCCAAGGTAATGCTGGTAACAAAGAATAGCGCTGTAAAAACAGCAGTTAAACGAGTCAGAAAATTACCAGAACCTGAGGCACCGAAGATCGTCGCTGCACCACCGCCGCCAAACGAGGCACCAGCATCCGCACCTTTACCATGCTGAACCAAAATCAAGACAATCATCAAAATCGCTAAGATAATATGTACTACCAGCACAAAAGTTTGCATGCTGAACTCCTCATTATTGTGTATTTGCAAATGCTTGAGCAATTTGAAGGAATGACTCAGCATTGAGTGATGCACCACCCACCAATGCCCCGTTGATATCCGGGCAGGTTGCTAACTCTACTGCATTTTCCGGTTTTACACTACCACCATATAAGATCGCAATTGTTTCGCCATAACCGGTAATCTGGCTTAAGCCCTGACGGATTTGCGCATGCATGGCCTGTGCATCCTGTGGAGAAGCAGTTTTCCCGGTGCCAATCGCCCAGATCGGCTCATAGGCAATAACGATGCGTTTCCACTGCTCTGCTTCGACCACCGCTGCAATATCACAAATCTGCTGCAATACCACTGCTTCGGCCTGCCCTGCCTCACGCTGCTCCAGACTTTCACCGACACAGTAAATCACGGTAAGTCCAGCATTCAGGGCATTTTTTATTTTGGCCTTTAAAATCTCAACTGTATCTGCAAACAGCTCACGACGCTCAGAATGACCCACCAGTACATACCCGATGTTGCTGTCTGCCAGCAATTCGGCACTGACTTCACCGGTATAAGCCCCAGTACCTGGAATACGTGATACATCTTGGGCAACTGTATACACTGCACGATTGGCTGTAGACAGCTGTGCCTGAATTTGAGTCAGCGCAATCGAAATCGGTGCTACTCCGAGATGACATTGCGCTTCAGCAATCGGCGCAATTTCCAGTAATTCCTTCATACTACGGACTAGAGCACATGCATCTGCCTGAACCGGGTTCATTTTCCAGTTCCCCACCACCCACGGGATAATCGCCGAAACCGACATAAACAACCTATTTTACTGACATATCTTGAGTTGGGCCCATTCTACACGGAATTGGAAAATTTAAAGAATAGTTTTATTGAGCAGATTTTTCACTTTTGGCGCTTCCAAATGGTTATTTTTTGTTATCAGGTAAAAAAACGCCGGCTTCTTCCGACCAGTTCAAAGTTTTAGTGAATAGTAAGAAGATGACAGCACTCTCAGCTATGGTATTTTTATACAACAAACGTATAATTTCAAAGATAGCAAATTAAAAAAATTGAACTAATAGGCATATTGAAGCATGACAGTATTACAGGGGACCCCGAGATTTACGGGGTTTATTCGTCGCTTAGTCGATGAAGGTGCATTATCGGCTGAAGAGATGCGGACTGCTTTGGACAAGGCCAAGCAGGAAAAAACGGATATCGTGGCGTATTTGATCGGCCACTATAATCTTTCTCCAACGACAATTGCCGAAACAATTTCAGTTGAATTTGCCGAGCCTTTATTTGATCTGGGGGCGTATGATCCTGGACAAATCTTACGTGAAGAAATAGATGAAAAATTAATTACCAAACACCGGGTTCTGCCAATTTTTAAGAGTGCCAATATCCTTTATATTGCCACCAGTAACCCGACCAATATTGAAGCCATTGATGCAATCCGCTTTGCCACCAAACTGAATATTGAAAGTATTATTGTTGAATACAATAAACTGGAAAAACTGATTGAACAGAATTTCACCGAAGAAAGCACGTTTGATTTTGATGACAGTTTTGATCTCGATCTTGATGTCGAAGGCAGTGAAATCTCGGACAAAGAAGACGAAGAAGACCAGGAAAAAGGCGAAGAAGCTCCTATTGTTAAATATATTAATAAATTGCTGATTGATGCAATCCGGATGGGTGCATCGGATCTGCATTTTGAGCCTTATGAAAAGATATACCGGGTTCGTTACCGAGTCGATGGGGTGCTGCGTCAAATTGCCACGCCACCTTTGCAATTAGCTAACCGTTTAGCCTCCCGCTTAAAAGTCATGTCACAAATGGATATTTCTGAAAAGCGTATTCCCCAAGATGGCCGTATCAAATTAAAACTCTCCAAAAATAAAGCAATCGACTTCCGTGTGAACTCACTACCTACCCTGTTTGGGGAAAAACTGGTACTGCGTATTCTGGATCCGTCCAGTGCAATGCTGGGAATTGATGCCTTGGGTTATGAGCCTGAACAGAAAGCCCTGTTTATGGCGGCCTTGGAGAAACCTCAAGGCATGCTATTGATTACCGGTCCTACCGGTTCGGGTAAAACCGTTTCCCTGTATACTGGCCTGAATATCTTAAACCGTGAAGATACCAATATTTCAACGGCCGAAGATCCGGTCGAGATTAACCTGCAAGGGATTAACCAGGTCAACGTCAACAACAAGGTCGGCCTGACCTTTTCCGCTGCACTTAAATCCTTCCTGCGTCAGGACCCGGATATTGTCATGGTCGGTGAGATTCGTGATCTGGAAACGGCCGAAATTGCTATCAAGGCGGCACAAACCGGACATATGGTCATGTCTACACTGCACACCAACAGTGCACCGGAAACCCTGACTCGTTTACGCAATATGGGAGTTCCTTCTTTTAATATTGCAACTTCAGTCAACCTAGTCATTGCCCAGCGTCTGGCCCGTCGTCTATGCGCACAATGTAAAAAACCAGCCGATATTCCGAAGCAGAGCCTCTTGGAGATGGGCTTTACCGAAGAAGATCTCCAACACCCGGAATTTCAGATTTATGAACCGGTTGGCTGCAATGAATGTCGTGAAGGCTATAAAGGTCGTGTCGGCATTTATGAAGTTATGAAAGTAACACCAGAAATTTCAAGAATTATTATGGAAGATGGCAATGCAATTGAAATTGCTCAGGCTTCTGCACATGCAGGTTTTAACAACTTACGTCGATCAGGTTTAATGAAGGTTATGCAGGGGGTGACCTCCTTACAGGAAGTCAATCGTGTAACCAGCGAATGATCAGATGCAAATATAAAATAAGGATAAACATATGGCGGCAGTAAAAAAAGGCCAGATGATGCCGGTCTTCAGTTATGAAGGCATTGATCGCAAAGGGGTGAAGATCAAGGGGGAATTACCGGCACGCAATATGGCGCTGGCAAAAGTCAACTTGAGAAAACAAGGCATCAGCATCAAGACTATTCGACAAAAGAGAAAGAATATTCTTGAAGGCTTGATGAAAAAACGGGTCAGCACCCTGGATATCACGATTTTTACCCGGCAGCTGGCGACCATGATGAAAGCGGGTGTACCGTTGGTTCAAGGCTTTGAAATCGTGGCAGAGGGACTAGAAAACCCCGCTATGCGTGAAGTCGTGCTTGGCATTAAAGGAGAGGTCGAAGGCGGTAATACCTTTGCAGGTGCCTTACGTAAATATCCACAGTATTTTGACAATCTGTTCTGTTCGCTGGTGGAATCCGGTGAGCAGTCGGGTGCCCTGGAAACCATGCTCGACCGTGTCGCTATCTATAAAGAAAAGAGCGAGCTGCTAAAGCAGAAGATTAAAAAGGCCATGAAATATCCCATTGCAGTCATCGTTGTTGCTGTAATCGTGACTATTATTCTGATGGTTAAGGTCGTACCGGTCTTCCAGGAGTTGTTCTCCTCCTTCGGCGCCGATTTGCCTACCTTTACCCAGATGGTGGTGAATATGTCAGAGTGGATGCAGAAGTATTGGTTCCTGATGATTATTGCCATTGCAGTTGCTATTACCGCATTTCTGGAAGCCAAGAAACGCAGTAAAAAATTCCGGGACTTTCTGGATAAAGCTGCACTTAAGGCACCGATTTTTGGTGACCTGGTTTATAAAGCGATTATTGCCCGTTATAGCCGTACCTTGTCGACGACTTTTGCTGCCGGTGTCCCACTGATTGATGCATTAGAATCGACAGCTGGAGCGACTAATAATGTGGTCTATGAAGATGCAGTCATGAAAATTCGCGAAGATGTCGCAACCGGGCAGCAGCTGCAATTTGCCATGCGTGTGACTGACAAGTTTCCTTCTATGGCCGTACAAATGGTCGCAATTGGTGAAGAATCAGGCGCCCTAGATGCCATGCTGGATAAAGTGGCAACCCACTATGAAAATGAAGTCGATAATGCTGTCGATGGTCTTACTTCCATGATGGAGCCTCTGATTATGGCCATTCTGGGTGTGCTGGTCGGTGGTCTGGTGATTGCCATGTATCTTCCAATCTTCCAAATGGGCTCTGTGGTTTAATGCAAGACCTTATTTTTTATTTTTCTCACAATCCGACTGCGCTTTATCTCGCAGTTGGGCTTTTTAGTCTCTGTATCGGCAGTTTTTTAAATGTGGTGATCTATCGCACGCCAAAAATGATGGAACAGGAGTGGCGTACTGACTGTCAGCTGTTCCTGCATCCTGATCAGCCCATCATTGATGAAAGTAAAATCACCCTCAGCAAACCCGCCTCAACCTGTCCAAAATGTCAGACGCCAATTCGCTGGTATCAAAATATTCCAGTGATGAGCTGGATATTATTGCGTGGTAAATGTGGTAACTGCAAACATCCAATCAGTATTCGCTATCCTTTTATAGAACTGTTAACTGCGATTTGTGCACTGATCGTTGTGGCAGTATTTGGTCCTACCCTACAGATGCTCTTTGGCCTGGTATTAACCTATGTGCTGATTACCCTGACTTTTATTGATTTTGATACCCAACTCTTACCTGACCGTTACACCCTGCCACTGGCAGCGCTCGGTCTCGGGATTAATAGTTATGCCATCTATACCACCGCAAGCTCGGCCATCTGGGGGTATATTCTGGGCTTTTTATGTTTGTGGGTGGTGTATTACCTGTTTAAAGTGGTGACGGGCAAGGAAGGCATGGGCTATGGAGATTTTAAACTGCTGGCAGCTTTAGGCGCCTGGATGGGTCCCCTGCTTTTACCGCTGATTGTGTTATTGTCTTCTTTGGTTGGGGCAATTATCGGGATTATTCTGCTCAAGATCCGTAAAGAAAATCAGCCCTTTGCTTTTGGTCCTTATATTGCCATTGCTGGCTGGATCGCCTTTTTATGGGGCGAACAGATCATGCACATTTATTTAGGTCAGTAAATTGAAATTTGTACTCGGTTTAACCGGCGGTATAGGCAGCGGAAAATCTGCTGCCAGCCAGTGGTTTGATGCGCAAGGTATTGTTATTGTAGATGCCGACATTGTGGCCCGTGAAGTTGTCGACATTGGCCAACCGGCACTGTTGCAGATTCAGCAGGCCTTTGGAGATTGGGTCCTGTTTGGAGATGGCTCACTCAATCGCCGTGCTTTACGCGAACACATTTTTCAATCGCCTGAAGCACGAAAAACCCTAGAAAACATTACGCACCCTGCAATTCGCAGCTCGATTATTCAACAGTTACAGGCAGCACAAAGCCCTTATGTGATTCTGGTCTCACCGCTGCTGTTTGAAACCAATCAGCATGAACTGACCCAACATAACTTATTGATCGATGCTTCAATTGAGCTGCAGATCGAGCGGGCATCGCAACGTGATGGACAGAATGTAGAACAGATTCAACAGATTATTGCAGCACAAATGTCTCGTGAACAGAAACGTGCTATGGCTGACGATATTGTATTGAATGATGGTGAGCTTGAACATCTGTATGCCCACCTGATGCCATTGCATGAAAAATATCTAAGCATGGCAGCTGAAAACCAGGAGCCCAATCTTTAGATCATAAACAGGCATACAACAACAGCCTTCCCTGCAGCACACTACTACGCTCAGGAACTTAGACCTAAGCTGCTGAATTCTATAACATTATCATCTTCTTTTTCTTTATTTATGAAGGATTTAGCCGATATAGCTTAGCCATGGACTCAACCCTAGATTTTAAGTCCAGCTTTAATCTCTCCATAGTGGAAAGCAGCTTAAGATAAAAACAGATCTCGTTAGGCCTGCTTTTTCTGTTCTGCCAGTTTTTGACTGAGGCTATCTTTGTGGGTAAACCAGCGCCAGGGCTGTAATGCACCTATCGCCATCCCGATCAGGCCACACACCATGGCCAGGCTGAGTGGTTCATTTAATAAGGGTACAGCCAAAATTGCAGCAATAAATGGCGCCAGATTGGTGATGCTTCCTGCCTTAAATGCCCCAAGACGCTTAATGGCTTCCACATAGCTTAAGGTGGCAATCATTACCACAAATATCCCATGAAAGATGGTCTGGAACAGCAAATGTTGGGGTTCTGGCACACTTAAATGTTTGGGTAAAAAGAGCAGGTAAACCGGCACATACACCACCGCTGACCAAATCGCGACACCACTCATTGCCTGCCAGGCGGTAAGCTGATATTTACGCAATAACACGGTAAAAATCGCCCAGAGGATGGCACTGATAAAAAACAGAAAATCCCCTAGCCCGAATGCCACCCCAGTCTCCTGATACATCAAGGTGCTCATCAGACACAGCACGATAACCATAATGATCAGACTGGCCCAGGTATGCTTATCAAAAGCTTGCCCCATCAGGAAAAAGGCCATGATTGCCGTACAAATCGGAATACAGCCATTCAAAAAAATTGCCGCATGCGCAGTGGGCGCATAATGAAAGGCACTATAGGCAAACAGGCAGTAAATAACCCCACCGATCATTGCCAGTATAAAAGGCTCTTTTTTTAATAAAAAGCCCGCCTCTTTGCGGTACAACAAGATCGGCATCAGGATCAGAAAAGCCAGAGAAAAGCGCAGTGCAACTATATCCCAGGCACTGATCTGCCAAACTGCATTTAGACGGGCGGTCAAGGTAAAACCGCCCCAGATACACATGGTCGTAATTAAAAAGAAATAACCTTGTGTGCGAGTCGATAAGGCCATGAGTAATTAAGTATTACGCTGACGGCAGGCTTCATACAGCGCCATCCCAGTTGCCACACTGACATTCAGACTTTGTAAATTGCCAGCCATCGGGATATACACCGTCTGATCACATTGGCTTTGGGTAATAGGACGCAGGCCGGTATCCTCCGCTCCCATGACGATACACACTGCGGTTCCGGTGAAATCAAAATTCTGGATTGGCAACGCTTTTTCATCCAGCATGGTGCCAACTACACGCACATTAAACTCATCTTTGATTTGACCCAAACTGCGCGCCAGATTGGTGACCTGAATAAATTTTACCTTTTCCGCCCCACCTGCAGCGACTTTACGTGCAGTTGGCGTCAGACTGGCTGAACGGTCACGTGGCACAATCACAGCCGCTACGCCCATTGCAGCCGCAGTACGGATACAGGCACCCAGATTGTGCGGATCTGTAACCTGATCGAGGGCCAGCAGCAAGGCTTGGCTATTTTCCTTGAGCAACTGCTCCAGATCTTTTTCATTCAAGGTCGGATGTGGACGTACCGCTGCCACCACCCCCTGGTGAAAAGGCAGACCTGCCAGTTTTTCCAGCTTGTCACGACTGGCCTGCTGGATACTTACTCCAAACGGCTCAGCCAGCTCCAGCACCCGCTTCAAGCGCTGGTCATCACGACCTTTCAGCGTAAAAAGCGTCAAGACACGTTCAGGCTCCAGCTCCAGCAATGACTCTACTGAATGTACGCCATAATAATACTCAGGTTTAGCCATGAACGACCTCGAAATCAGTGAAGAAAAAGACAAAAAAAGAAAAATCCTGCAAAGCCAACTTCACAGGATTTCCATATCACGCCTAGTTTAACTGATTCAAATGAAAATTTCTTGATCGGTTACAGCTCATCTTGCGGTGTATTTAGCCTTCAAAATGGCAAACATAGTCCAGCACATCATTGGTTTCAATCTTGAAGCGGCTGTTACCGGCTACATAGAAAGACTGACCCGCGCGAAATAGCTCTTTTTCTTCACTGTCGCCGATCTGCACGCGGCATTCACCTGAAATGATTTCCATGCGCTCAGGGACATGCGTTTCAAATGTTAATGCATTTTCTGAAGGTAAAATTACCCCTAAGGTTTTTTTGGTGCCATCTTCAAACTGCACCACATGGCTGATGCATAGTCCGCCAAAATACACATTTGATTTTTTAAGTACAGATACATGATCAAACTGCGCTGACATGCGATTTCTCCAGATAAAGCATTTTGTAATATTTTGATTGTTGTAGTTTAAATGTGCCCCTACAACTAATCAATCAAAGTTTGTCGGACTTGAATGAAATTCTTCAGCCCTCGGAGGCTGCCTGTGCCATTGACAATTTTATTGCAGTAAATTCCCGCTCAACCGGTGATCTTTCCTATCATTAAACAGCCTCCGCATTCACTTCAGGCCCTAAACTAAGTTTTCTTCATGTCAAATATATGAAAAAAATTAATAAGTTTCTGCAGCCAAATCTGAAGATGCAGAACAACACGATCAAATAAGCGTGTATTAATCACTAAAATTTAAGATAGAATGAAAGCGATCTATCCTGATTTATAATAACAGCCGTGTTGCTATAGTAGAGCAACCTACTTGCTATTTCATTCAAACTTTTCGCAGCCCGGATGCGTTTATGCTGACACATTTAACTCTGATCAATTTTGCTTTGGCCGAGCATCTTGCTATTGATATTAAACAAGGTTTTAACGTTCTTACTGGCGAGACCGGCGCAGGAAAATCCTTATTACTGGATGCCTTGTCGGCCTGCCTGGGTGAGCGAACCGACACCAATTATGTGCGGTATGGCGCAGAAAAAGCAGATGTAACCGCCACCTTTAGCTATCAGGAAAACAGCCCTGAGGCAATCTGGTTAAAAGAGCATGAACTAGATGATGAGTCAGGCGAAATCCATTTACGCCGGGTGATTTTTGCCACCGGTCGCAGTAAGGCCTGGATTAATGGCCGTCCCAGCAGCCTGTCTGAGCTCAAAGAAATTGGCCGTCTGCTGGTACAACTTTACAGCCAGCATAGCCAGCAGCAGTTACTGGAACCGCCTTATCCTAAACACTGGCTAGACCGTTACAGCAATTTCTATGCGCCTGCTCAGGAGGTACGGGATGCCTACAGCAGCTGGCAAAAAAATATCCGGCAACATCAGGCAGCTCTAGATGCCCAGGCAACGCGTAAGCAGCGCATGGAAACGCTGGAATTACAACTCGAAGAGCTCGAAGAAGTCATTCAGACGGATTATCAGGAAATTGAACAGGAGTTTGACCGTCTCTCACACCATGAAGCTATTATGCAGGATTGTGTCTACAGCCTGACTGGCCTGGATGAAGGCGAACAGAATATTTCTCAGGAACTGGCCTCAATTTTACGGCGGATGGAAAGCCATGCGGGCCGCAGTGAACAGCTCTCTGACATTTATACCTCTTTACTGAATGCGCAAAGTGAACTCGAAGATGCGACGGCGAATTTACGCCAGTTTATGGATCGGCAAAGTTTTGATCCAGCGCGGATGGAAGAATTAAACCTCCAGCTGGAAGTGTTTCACCGTTTAGCACGCAAATACCGCACCCAGCCTGAGCAGCTCAAAGAAGAGTATGAAACCTGGCAGGCCGAGCTGGAACAGTTGCATCAGCTGGAAGATCCGGAAACTCTGGCGGAGCAGGTCGAAGTCTCTTATCAGGAGTTCCTGAACAAAGCCCAGCATCTGGATCAGATTCGTCGTGAGGCGGCTGAACCCCTGGCAAAAAAACTGACCGAGCAGGTCAAGCTGCTGGCTTTGCCGGAGGCACATTTTGAATTTAAGTTTGAGCCTTTAGAACATCCCTCCAGTGAAGGCCTGAGCTTTATCCAGCTCTTGTTTACTGCCAACAAAGGCATTCCGGCCCAACCTTTGGCACGGGTCGCTTCAGGTGGTGAACTGTCGCGTATTGCCTTGGTCATGCAGGTGATGAATGCCGAAAAAACTGAAGCCGAAGTACTGGTCTTTGATGAAATTGATGTCGGCATTAGCGGTGGAACCGCAGAAGTGGTGGGACGTTTACTGGCTGATCTGGCACAACATGTACAAATTCTGTGTATTACCCATCAGGCACAGGTAGCAGCACAATCTGACCAGCATCTGCTGGTGAAAAAGCGTCAGACCAATCCGGCCAGCAGCACAATCATCGACTTGAAAGAAGATGATATTATTCAGGAACTTGCTAGAATGACTGGCGGAGTGGAAATTAATGAAACCACCTTGCAGCATGCACGGCAGTTACGGCAGTTAAAGTTTCAGCAGGTTTAAGAAATGACGGTCATCACAAAAAACAGTTGGTGAATTGACAAAGCTCTAGTAACGTAATAATGAATATCATAGGATTTCTCTGCAAAGAAATTGATTTCAAGGAGAATTGCTCAGGTGACTAAACAATATCTGGCTCATCGTTGTCTGATTGCTCCCCCCCATGCAAATGACGATTTTTTTGCCCATACCGTAATTTATCTGGCCCGCCACGATGAAGATGGCGCACAGGGGATTATTATTAATCGACCGACGGGTATTCAGATTAAAGAATTGCTGAATGATCTGGATATAGAAGCAGATAACGTCAACCCGCATGAAGTACTGCAAGGTGGACCTTTACGCCCTGAAGCCGGTTTTGTTCTGCATACCGGCCAGCCAACCTGGCACTCTTCAATTGCTGTGGGAGAAAATGTCTGCATTACCACCTCCAAAGATATTCTAGATGCGATTGCGCATAATGAAGGTGTAGGCCGTTACCAGATTGCACTCGGTTATGCGAGCTGGGGCAAGCATCAGCTGGAAGAAGAAATTGCGCATGGTGACTGGCTAATCTGCGATTCCGATATGGATCTGATTTTTGATCTGCCCTATGACGACCGTTGGGATGCAGCTTATAAAAAGATCGGTGTAGATCGCAGCTGGTTTTCTTCCGAGATTGGCCATGCCTGATTTAGCATCTCAAACCATTATGGCCTTTGATTTTGGTACCCAAAAAATGGGCATGGCCGCGGGTCAGTCCCTGATTGAAAGTGCTCATCCCCTGCCTTTATTTCCGATGAAAGACGGCATTCCCGACTGGGCAGCCTTATTAAACATTGTAAAAACCCATCAACCGCATCTTATTCTGGTGGGTCTACCTTTAAATATGGATGACAGCGAGTCCGAGCTGTCGACACGCGCACGCAAATTTGCCCGCCGTTTACGTCATCAAACTAATATTCAGACTCTGATGGTTGATGAGCGCCTCACCACTCGCGAAGCACGGGATGAACTCGATCATTACCAGGCGCAGGGTCGCGGCAAGAAACTGTCGGCGGACAGCATTGCAGCTGCCTTGCTGATTGAAAGCTGGTATCGTCATCCGGCCGGAATTCAGCCTTAAGTCCTCATCATGGTGTCCGGTAGGTAGATCCATACCGGGCACAGTGCCCAATTATCTGCAATAAAATCCTGATCATCTTTAAAGGATTAATCACGTATAAAAATAACGAAACGTCAGGTTAATTCTCGGCTCTAGCACTTTGGTAGTTTTGCGGATGCAGTGCTTCCAGTAACGCTGGGTCATCCCGCGCATCACGATTAATTGACCACTTTGCAATAACAGATCGACTTTGGCATCACGGGTTTTATGCTTGAAACTCATTTTTCGGGTGGCACCCAAACTCAAAGAAGCAATCACATTTTCCTGCTGATGGGTGCTGTATAAAGCAGCTTCATCATCACTATGCCAGCCCAGCCCCTGAGAACCATCTGCATAGAGATTCGCCAGACAGGAATTAAAGGCATGACCGGCCAACTCCTCAATGTTTTGTTTTAGCTCCAACAACTGGGGCACCCATGCATGTGCCTGTCTGGAAGTACCAGAATAATGATATTGATAATGTTGATCACCATACCAGGCCACTTTCCGCCCGGTGATATAATGCTGGCCAAATATAGTAACCTCATCCGCCTGCCAGGCCAGATGCGCTAAAAATTCCTGCAGATACTGCTGGCTCTGGTGATCATCCAGAATCTGGCCATAGTCCTCCACCACACCATCAAAAGGCAATACATTTGCTTGGGGCGCTGCAGAAAATAAATCCTTTGTCATTTCGATGCACCTCTATCATTGCTTAAAATCTTGATACTGCAATGAAAAATTTACAATCCAATGTCACAAATCACTACAACATGGCCCCTTGTGAGCCTGCAAAATCCTGCCTAGACTAAACCCACTTCCACAATAAAAATAATTGCTTATGAATTTGTGGCAACTATTTCTCAAATTGCGGCCTTTTGTCCGGCCTTATCGTGTGCTGGTGATTGCCACCCTGATCCTGACCCTGATTGGTTCCTTTACGGCACAGGTCAATGCAATTACCTTGCAATATGCAGTCGATAGTATCAACCGCCTTCTGGAAACCGGCCAGGGGCTGGATGAAGGCTGGCACATTCTTATCACTATTTCCATCATTTTGCTTGGCAAGGAGATCATCAATGCCTTTGTTCAGTTCGGCCAGAAATTTTATGGAGAAAAGTTAAGGATTTTTGTCTCACAGGACTTGGCTCAGGGCATTATTGAAAAATTTCTCACCTATCGTCTGGCTTTTTTTAATCAGGACAATAATCAGGCCGGAAAATTACAGACCCGGATTGATCGCGGGATCGGCTCCCTGACCCGTTTGGTGCAGATTTTTTTTATTGATATTTTGCCTTTATTTACCAGTGCAATTGTGGCTTTGGGACTGATGTACTATGCCAATTTTTATGTCGGGCTGGTGGCGACTGCCATCGTACCGGTGTATTTCTGGCTGACTTATCAACAGGCACAAAAGCTCGGTGGTTGGCGCCGCAACCTGCGGGATGGCCGGGAGAAAAAAAGCCAGGGGATTCTGAGCATTATCAATTCAATTACGGTCATTAAATCCTTTAACCGCGAAGCGATTGAATCAGATAAGCAGTTAAAATTGCAACGTGAACTGACTGATAATCAAATGAAAACCCGTCAGACCAGCTTTCTGTTTGATGGCTTAAAGACCTTTATCGAACAGATTGGCATTGTGCTGATTATTATTCTGACCTCCTATTTTGTTCTGGATGGGCAGATGAGTATTGGCATGATCATGTTTCATGTGCTGCTCTTTAATAATGTCTCGGCCCCCATTCGTTCCCTGCACCGGATTTATGATGAGGTCAACGATGCCATGATTTATTCAGAAAGTTTTTTTAATATTCTGGAGGCCGATCATGAAATTGAACAGAGTGGCCAGCAAAAACCGCCTATTCAAGGTCATTTTAAACTGCGCGGTGTAAATTTTTATTATCCGAATGGGCACCATGCCCTCAAAGAAATTGAAATGGAAATCCGGCCCAATACCATTACCGCCCTGGTCGGTTTGTCGGGCGCAGGAAAATCGACCTTGATCAGCCTGCTGGACAAGTTTTATGCACCGCAGCAAGGCCAGATCCTACTCGATGGAATTGATTTAAAAGACTATGACACCCAGTATCTGCGTGATCATATTGGGCTGGTTCTGCAAAAAAACCATATTTTTCAAGGCACGATTTTTGACAATATCCGGTATGGAAAAACCGATGCTCGACTGGAAGAGGTCATTCAGGCGGCCCAGAAGGCTTCCATTCATGAGCAGATCCTACAATTACCACAAGCCTATGAATCGGATGCTTTGCAGCTTTCTGGCGGACAGCAGCAGCGTATTGCACTGGCACGTATGTTCCTGAAAAACCCACCCATTATTTTTCTGGATGAACCCACGGCAAGTCTGGATGCAATTGCAACCGAACAGATCAAACACAGTCTGGACCAGATTAAACAGGGCCGGACGGTGATTATCATTTCACATAGCCTGTCGCAAATTATCGATGCGGATTATACCTATGTCATGAAAGAGGGGACGATTGCAGAACATGGCGAACATGATCAGCTTTACCATCAAAATGGGGTCTATAAAGAGATTTTTGATGCGATGGCAAAAAGCCTGAATATTGAAAAAATTGCCAGAACCTTTGAAGAAGAGACGCATAGTTAAGCTGGGGAGCAGCCAGTCTTTAACCCACTTGCTTCAAGCCTTACCAATGCGCGGAGTGATCCCTTGGCGCACTCCTGCCTTGCATTCTTCAATCAGTTAGAAAAATAGAGTTTTATAGCGAACTTAAGCAGCTGGTCTCTATTTTCTATCCAGTCAGGCAGCGGTTAAAACCGCATAATCCGCTCCCCGGATATAGAGTGATATTGATAATCCAGCCCATAAAAGTGATAACCAACTTCAGCTTGGCTGAAAAATAAATTTCAGGGTGATCGCTTGTATTTTTATCCCCCTATAAAATACCCCCTACAAATATAGTCTTATTTTTAAACCTGATATGTCCGACCATCTTCAATAAAGCTCATATTTATTGAAACAGGGTCTGATTTTTTATTCTGTATAGATCTAAAACATTCCCCATATGCTCACAACAGCTTCCGCCTATTCTGAAATAGCCTTATTATTAAGGCCATCTATCTTTTTGTTTTTTTTAGGCTAACCCTGTCCAGTGTTAATCTGACATCTAGGTTTGAAATCTTTAAAATTTAAAAACTCTGAAACATTAAGAAGCTGTTCTTTTTTTGATCTAGGTAACGGAATAGGCTTAACGCACACGTTGCTCAACTTCTTCGACACTGGCATGGCGTACGTCAAAGCCTTTGACCATATAAATGACCTGCTCTGAAATATTGCGCGCATGATCACCAATTCGTTCCAGTGAGCGTAATACCCATAAAACATTAATTACCCGACTAATATGTCGCGGATCTTCAATCATATAGGTCATCAGGGTACGCGTTGCGGACTGATATTCACGGTCAATATCCCCATCCGCCAGCATTACCCGCAGGGCCTGATCGACATCCAGCCGTGCAAACGCATCTAATGCATCATGAATCATGACACGCACCTGATTACCAATATGACGGGTTTCCATATAACCACGTGGTGAGCCGCCTTCTTCACATAAACTTTGGGCAATACGGGCAATTTTTGCAGCCTCATCTCCAATACGCTCAAGGTCGGTATTGGCCTTGGACATGGCAATCACCATACGCAGGTCAATTGCCGCAGGATGACGGCGTGCCAGAATCAGGGTCAGCGCTTCATCAATTTCACTTTCCAGGCGATTGACCACATTGTCCTGAAACTGTACATCAATAGCCATCGCGGCATCTGTATCCAGCAAAGCATGAATCGCATTGGCCACTTGTTGCTCTACCATTCCGCCCATGGTCATGAATTTGGTATTCACATCCTGCAAATCCTCATTAAATTGCGAAGAAATGTGATGACTTAAAACAGGATTATTTGGACTCAAGGATATTTACTCCTGAACAGCACACAGCAGTGATCGTTAATGGATCAATATTAAAGCATATCTTTGATGAAAGTTTGATGACAAATCAAAAAGCCATGTATTTATGCCATATCAACAGAGCCTAAGGATACTCCACCAGCCAGGCATTGATTTCTGCCAGCTGTTTTTCTGTCAGTTGCCCGACCGATGCCTGTAATTGCAGGACATGCAGCACATAGTCATATTTAGCATTCAGATAATCGGTTTTGGCCGAGAAAGCATTACGCTGGGCCAGTAAAATATCGACCATGGCTTTTAAGCCTTCCTCATATTGGGCACGGGATGCGCGTGAGACCATTTCCGAGGACTCCATCGCAGCCTGACGGGCCTTGAGTTTGGCCTGATCGGTTTCTACCTGTAAATAAGACTGCTTCACCTCGGTATGGGCCTTACGCATGGCAGCCTCCAGCTGGGAGGCACTTTTCTGTACATTAACACTGGCCTGGCGGATGCTTTTCTGGGTACGGCCACCGCTAAACAGATTCCAGTTTACTTCTAGGCCGATCTGGTCAAAATCGCCATTGCTCGACAGCACAGTTTCAGGGGTTTGTTTTAAATAGCCATAAGTTCCCACCGCCTCAACTTGCGGATAAAGGGCTGCCTGTTCTACCCGCTTGGCATCTTCAGAATAACGTTTTTGCAGACGCGCTTGCAGAATTCCCAGGTTCTGGTGCTGAGCCAGATCAATCCAGGCATCAATGCTCTCCGGAATGGGCTTCTGGAACTGGAAATCTTCCCGCAACACAGCCAGATTCTCGCGATAAGGCCCAATCAGTTGAGCCAGCTGTTCCTGAGCCAGCACCAGCTGTACCTGGGTTGAAATCCGGTTGGCCTGAGCACTCTGATATTGGGCATTGGCTTCACTGACATCACTGCGGGCTACCAGCCCCTCTTTGAGCTTGGCCGTCATGATGCCCAACTGTTCTAACAGAGCCTGTTCTTCCTGCAAATAGGCCATGGTCAGGGATTGTTGGCGCAGGACATTAAAATAGCCTTCAGCGACCTGTAAAATATGCTGCTGTTTTTGCAGGCGTAAATTGACTTCACTCAGCTCTACCGAGGTTTTGACCTGCTTATAACCCTGCCAGGCATCCCAGCGAAATAAAGGCTGCCGTGCAGTAACTGCAATCTGGCGACTGGTGGTACTAGCCCCCTGTAACTCGCCAAAATCGGCAGGAAGCCCCTCAATCTGCGAGTGATTAACAGACTGGTTTTTACGGCTGAGATTACCTGAAAGCGTGACAGTCGGCAGTAAATTCCCGCTGGCAATTCCGAGATTCAGCTGATCGGCCTGATACTGCAAGACATTGGCCTGCCAGTTGGGATCATTGTGCTGGGCGCGCTGATAGGCATCAAGTAAATCCAGTGCCCAAAGTTCAAAACTTGCACAGCATAAACAGGCACTCACAATGAGTTTTAATTTCATTTTATTCGTCTTTACCCCTAACCGCCCTTAAAACCATCCAATTCCAGGCCTTTCTGCTCCCCAGAATACTAAAGATTTCTTTTGAATGATTACGTATAACTTTTATTAAGTTTTTAATATAGAACGACGATTTTATTCAAGATTCCTTCAACTTTCAGAATCCTTCACATCCGCTTAACAAAGCCGTTCACAATACTAAACATAGTATTTTAATTTGATCTATACAATAGAATTCCCGCTAAAGCAGTCATTTCTGATTTTCACCGCAAAGAGTACGTAAACATAGTGTTAACGCGATTCCAGTCAATATTCAAATATGGTTTAGTTTTGAGCAGCTTGCTGTTCGTAGGAGCATGTCAGCAGCCTTCAGAACCGCAGCTTGAAATTGAACAGGCGGAGCTTAAAGCCACGCTGAGTCCGGAACATGATTTTACGCTCATGTGCCAGAATATTGAAAAAAATATGGCCCAGATTAATGATCAGCGCACCACCTTTGCGCTGGAGCAGATTAATCAGGACCTGAAAGTGTGTCTGCCACTGATGGAACTGGCCGAGCAGAAACACCTGATGCAACATTCAACCGAGATGTATCAGCGCTTTTTAAATGTTGAACGTAGCGAATTCCAGCAACGCGCCTTTGAGCAATATTCTCTGGAAATGGCCCAGCATCCGACCATTCAGCAGAGTCATTTTGAACAGCTGACCTCGCGTGACCAGTACCTGCTAAAACATAAAGGGCAAGCCTATGTAGAATTGCTGGATCTTGGAGATGGTCAGCTGCATTATCGCCGCAGTCCGGAATATCTGGCGCGTATTTTTGCCCCTTATTTACCGGCGCCTGAAAAAACCTTTATTGAGAATCTAGCAGAACAGAATGCCGAACCGGTCCTGATCAACAACCGGCTCCAGCTTGAGGCAGCAGATATTGCCGCACGTGGCCTGTTCTGGGAAGACTATCTTCAGACCTACCCGCAGAGCAGCTATACACAGGACGCGAAATACCTCCTCAAACAATATACCTACTTCTTGTTCCGCGGCACTGAAGCCTCTCCAGTGTCTGCAGATTATCGGGACCGTTATAGCGTGGATACCAGTCATCTGGAAACCATTATCGGTTTGTCACGTGGTCAGAAATCGACGCTGTCTGCGCAGGCACGATTATTTCTGGAGTTTTTAGACATGAGTCCTGAACAGCGTCAGCAGGCGCTGCCGGAAAACTATCGTAACCGCTCCGAGGCCGAACAGATTTTATATTATGCCCAGATCAGCCCGCCCTCGCAGAATTATGAAAAAAACTGCTTTCGAGATGCCATTTGTCTTTAGAGTCGGTTACATAAAAATAGCTTCTGTTGTTCAAACTTGCAGCCATTGATTTAAAGCTACTTTTTAGACGCCAACTGCGCTAAGATTAAGCTTCGCTTGACGGAGCGCGAGTAGTCCCTCGCTGAGATCATGTAATGCCAATCCTCGACTGGCAGTGAACATGAGTACCGTTGAACCTGATCAGGTTAAAACCTGCGTAGGAATCAAGCCATCTAAAAACCCCAGCCTTTTTGTCCTGCACAGGATAATACCGCCCACGTTTTTGGTCGTGCTTGATTCGTTGATGTCATTCATAAGGATCATGACAATGAACCAGTTAACGAATCTTTCTTCTGAAACTCCCCTAAGCCAGCATGAACAGGAAGCTCGCGACCTGACCCGTATTCTGCCAGCATCACGTAAAGTCTATTTACAAGGTTCACGTCCCGATATTCAAGTTCCCATGCGGGAAATCTCTTTAAGTGAAACCCCAACCCGTACTGGCAATGAAAGCAATCCCCCTTTGATGGTGTATGACACCTCGGGTGTCTACACAGATCCCAATGTGGCGATTGATCTGAATAAAGGCTTGCCAAATGTACGTGAACCATGGATCAAGCAGCGTAATGATACAGAAGTGCTGGATCAGCTCAGTTCTGAATTTGGCCGCCAGCGTTTGCGTGACATCCGCACGGCCGAAATCCGCTTTGCCCATATTCAAAAACCACGCCGTGCCAAAGCTGGCCAGAACGTGACCCAGATGCATTATGCCAAACAGGGCATCATTACGCCGGAAATGGAATATATCGCGATTCGGGAAAATCTGCGTCAGCTTGAAGGCGTGGATATGCGCCAGCATCCGGGACAAAACTTTGGAGCAAAAAATCTCACCGAAATTACTCCGGAGTTTGTCCGTCAAGAAGTGGCGGAAGGCCGTGCAATCATTCCGGCCAATATTAATCACCCGGAACTCGAGCCGATGATTATCGGACGTAATTTTTTGGTGAAAATCAATGCCAATATCGGTAACTCTGCACTCGGTTCGAGTATTGAAGAAGAAGTCTCGAAAATGACCTGGGCGACACGCTGGGGGGCAGATACGATTATGGATCTGTCCACCGGACAGAATATTCATGAAACCCGTGAATGGATTATCCGTAACTCTCCGGTGCCGATCGGCACCGTACCAATCTATCAGGCACTGGAAAAAGTCAACGGCGTGGCTGAAGACCTAACCTGGGAGATCTTTAAAGATACCCTGATTGAACAAGCCGAACAGGGTGTGGACTATTTCACCATTCATGCTGGCGTGCTTTTGAGATATGTACCGCTGACGGCAAATCGCTTAACCGGTATCGTATCTCGTGGCGGTTCAATCATGGCGCAGTGGTGTCTGGCCCATCATCAGGAAAACTTCCTCTATACCCATTTCGATGAGATCTGTGAAATCATGAAGGCCTATGATGTCTCCTTTAGTCTGGGAGATGGCCTGCGCCCTGGTTGTATTCAAGATGCCAATGACGAAGCTCAATTTGCCGAGCTGAGAACCTTGGGAGAGCTGACTCACCGTGCCTGGAAACATGATGTACAGGTCATGATTGAAGGCCCGGGCCATGTTCCTATGCATATGATCAAGGAGAATATGGACCTGCAGCTCGAAGTCTGTAAAGAAGCGCCTTTTTATACCTTAGGGCCTTTAACCACCGATATTGCGCCAGGCTATGACCATATTACCTCAGCAATTGGCGCGGCCATGATTGGCTGGTACGGTACGGCCATGCTGTGCTATGTGACCCCCAAAGAGCATTTGGGCCTGCCGAACAAGAAAGATGTCAAAGATGGCATTATTACCTACAAGATTGCAGCGCATGCAGCCGATCTGGCCAAAGGTCATCCAGGTGCTCAAGCCCGCGATAATGCCTTGTCCAAGGCACGTTTTGAATTCCGTTGGGAAGATCAGTTTAACCTGAGTCTGGATCCAGATACCGCGCGCAGTATGCATGATGAAACCATGCCCAAACAGGCGCATAAATCAGCGCATTTCTGTTCAATGTGTGGTCCAAAGTTCTGTTCAATGAAAATCACCCAGAATGTTCGTGACTATGCCAGTCAGCAAGCAGCTGGCCAAGCAGAGATTGAGTCTGGACTGACCCAGATGAAAAATGAGTTTCATAGCACTGGTCAAAAACTATACCACAAGCTATAAACTTCAAAAAAAACAGTTGTCTTCATAAAAATCTCAGATAGGATGAAAACGTAAGTATTTCATCTTTTCTGAGCTTATGAATATTATTAAACAGGCTTCTTACAATAAAAACGATTTTAGTATAGAAGCGCGGGAATTTTTATATCGGGGATTTATTCAGGTTGAAAAAGTCAGCCTGCGCCATCGCCTTTTTCATCAAGCAGCCCAGACACCAGTTTTGCAGCGTGAGTTGATTCATCGCCCAGAAGCCGCTGGCGTCCTGATTTATAACGACCAGCAACAAAAATTCGCTCTGATCGAACAGTTTCGTATTGGTGGGCTGGATGATGCCGATTCACCCTGGCAACTGGAAATCATTGCCGGCGTACTCGATGGTGATGAAGCGCCGGAACAGTGTATTCGCCGTGAAGCACTGGAAGAATCAGGCTGTAGTATTGAGCATTTACAACATATTTTTAGCTTCTATCCTTCTGCCGGGGCCTGTTCTGAGCTGTTTCACTTATATGTAGCTGAAAGTGTACTGCCTGAAAAGGGCGGTATTTTCGGTATGCCGGATGAAGGAGAAAATATCCAGCTGCATATTCTGGACTATACAGATCTTGCCGAATTGCTCAGCAATGGCCGCTTAAAAAATGCCCCAGTCATTATGGCCTTACAATGGCTGCAAATGCATATCCATACTGCCCAGATATATTTAAGGGGGCAGACATGAAAAATCTAGCCCAATTTGAGAGTGAAAGTGCGCAAGACTGGACCCTGATCCAGATTACCGACACCCATTTAATGGACCAGCCAGACCTGAGTTTTGCCCAGATTAATCCGGAGTACAGCTTCCAGCAGGTCATGCAACATATCCAAACCCATTTTCCACAAATGGATGCCTTGATTCATACCGGTGACTTGGCTCAGGTGCCGGTCGCAGACACCTATGCCCGCTATCTTCAGTCGATTCAGGCCCTGAATGTGCCGTATTACCAGATTCCAGGCAATCATGATGATGCCCGCTATTTTCCGTTTTACCGTAATACGGATCAGGCCCATGCCATCCGTCTGGGAACATGGTCCCTGATCCTATTAAACAGTGCCGTGGCAAATCAGGTAGATGGCTGGATTGAGCAGACCCAGCTAGATCAGCTGGATCAACTTCTAACTGAGCATCGGACGCAACATATTGTAATTGCCTGTCATCATCATCCTTTTGCCATGCAATCGCGCTGGATAGACCAACACCGTCTGAAAAATGCAGATAGTCTGAAACAGGTGATTGCCCGCCATCAAAATGTCAAACTGGTACTGTTTGGCCATGTGCATCAGGACTCCTGTCATGCGTGGCAAGGCGTAGCTTTTTTATCGGCGCCCTCCACCAGTGTGCAGTTCAAACCCAGAAGTGAAAATTTTGCGCTAGATCAGGCCGCACCGGGCTATCGGGTAGTACATTTGTACCAGAATGGCGGGTTTGAGACCCATGTGCAGCGGATTGCCTTCAGTGAGCAAAATATTAATACTGAAATTTCAGGTTATTAACTTTCCAATTTAATTTTTTTGCTTTACCTTAATGCAACCGAAGGAAGTGTGATAGTTATAATCCATACATCAAAGACTATTAAAGCGTATAAAAAGTCTATATGATGACGACCCCCATAGAAGGATAATCCTTCTTCAGGGTGGATAAAAAATTGCATATCACCATATTTTTTGCGTACGTATATACGCATATGATGAGGAATGCCCTAAATGGCGAATGACAACCAAAATCAAGTCTTAGACCAACAAACCGATCTTGTAGAAGGGAAAGCTACCAAGCGAGTACGTAAATCTAAGCCGAAAACGACTGAGGGTGGTTCTACTGCTAGCTTATTTGGTATTGAACCTTATCAACCTAAAAAAAATGAAGAATATATGTCTGAAGGCCAGCTTGGACACTTCCGTCAAATTTTGATGGCATGGAAAGCTGAGCTGATGTCAGAAGTTGACCGTACTTTAAATACCATGCAGGATGAAAATACGGCCCTTCCTGATGTGAATGACCGCGCAACGCAAGAAGAAGAGTTTGCAATCGAGCTGCGTACCCGTGACCGCGAGCGTAAGCTGATCCGCAAAATCGAACAGTCGATTGAAGCGATCCAGAACGATGACTACGGTTTCTGCGAAACTTGCGGTATCGAAATCGGTTTACGCCGTCTGGAAGCCCGTCCAACTGCAACTTTATGTATTGACTGCAAAACTCTGGCAGAAATCAAAGAGAAGCAAAACAACGGTTAATGATGTTCTCCAATAATCCTCCCCTAACCCCTCCCTTAATCAGGGAGGGGGATAACAGGATGGCTTATGTGGGCCGGTTCGCGCCATCGCCAACCGGCCCTTTGCATTTTGGCTCCCTTATTACAGCGGTGGCCAGCTATTGTGATGCCAAAGCCCATCAGGGCCGCTGGCTGGTGCGGATTGAAGATACCGACATTCCGCGTATTTATCCGGGCAGTGAAGCGCATATCCTGCGCGCGCTGGACGCTTTTGAATTTGAGCCAGATAGCGCCATCATTTTTCAGAAAGATCGCCTCGAGCTTTATGAAAAAGTCATTCAGCAGATCCGTCAGCAAGGACAGGTTTATGCCTGCCAATGCACCCGTAAAATGCTCGGCTCCAACCATATCTATCAGGATACCTGTCGTCATTTAAACCTGGCCTTTGAGCATCAGGCAATCCGCCTCAAGGTTGAAGATGTCACCATCTGCTTTGACGACCGTCTACAAGGCCGGCACTGTTCAGAACTAAAAAAGGACCTCGGGGATTTTGTCCTGAAACGCCGTGATGGGATTATCAACTATCAACTGGCTGTGGTGGTGGACGATTATCTGCAAGGCATGACCCATGTGGTGCGTGGTGCTGATCTGTTAGACAACACCGAACGCCAGATTTATCTGGGGCAGTTACTGGGCTATCCGCGCTTGAGCTATCTGCATCTGCCTTTAGCCATGAATGATCAGGGGCAGAAACTGTCCAAGCAAAATCTGGCACAAGCACTGAATCTCCAGCAGGCTCCCCTGCTCTTGAAACAGGCACTTCAGGCCTTGGGTCAGCTGCCGGTTGACATGGACCGCCCTGCACATATGCTGGAGCAGGCCGTGGCCCAGTGGGATATTGCACGAATTCCTCATACAACACAGCTACAAGGTCACTATGTATAAAAATCAGGTTTGACTTAAGCTAACAACAAGAACAAAGCTCAAAGAGGAAGATCAGGATGTTTTTTATTTTTGGGATAGGACCGAAAACCAAGGTAATTGAGAAAAGCCAGTTTCTCTGCCCGGTCTGCCGCACGCGCTCAGCCTATGAATTAAAGCAGCAGCGCAATTATTTTTCTCTGTTTTTTATTCCCCTAATTCCGCTATCCAAGGCGAAAAGTGCTTTTGTACGCTGTTTGAATTGCGGTACGGTCATGCCGAGCACAGTACTTGACCATGCCCAGCCTGATCCACAGCGTCAGTCCAGTCTAGAAGCTTGATTCTTCGCGGCTTGGATTGACTTGCTGGGTAGTAGCGTCAATTTTCAAAATCAAGCTGATCATCACTGCACAGATAATCAAAGATGAACCGCCATAACTGATAAATGGCAGGGTCAAACCTTTGGTCGGTAACAGCCCCATATTCATCCCGGCATTGACCAGAATTTGCAGCAGGAAAATAATACTGATGCCATAGGCGAGATAGCCGGCACGCAAATACTGATGCTGCAAGGCACGATGCCCGATCCGGATGCAGCAGACCAGCATGGTAAAGGATAAAAGCAGAATGGTGGCAATGCCCAGAAAACCAAACTCCTCTCCCAGAATTGCCAGCATAAAGTCGGTATGTGCTTCAGGCAGATATGACATTTTCTGGATACTATGACCCAGGCCGACGCCTGACCATTCACCGCGACCAAATGCCATCAGGGCATTCGACAGCTGATAACCAGTGCCGAGCGGATCTTCCCAAGGGTTGGAGAAAGACAGCAAACGCTGTAAACGATACGGCTCCCATGCAATTGCAACGGCAAATACCCCCAACAAGGTCATCAATGCCACCCCAAACTGAATCCAGGGCGCACCCGCCAGAAAGAAGACACCCAGCATAGTCAGGGTAATCACCACCGTTGCCCCAAGATCGGGTTCCAGAATAATTAGACCAACCGTGGCCCCCATGATGGCACTCAAGCGAATCAGCCCTTTAATATTATTTCGGACTTCTTCTGCACGACGTACCACATAGTCGGCTGTAAAAATGGCCATCATGACCTTGGCAACTTCAGAGGCCTGCAAGGTAAAGCCGGCCAGCCTGATCCAGCGTTTGGAACCATTGACTTCAGTCCCGATAAAAAGTACTGCGACCAGCAGCACAATGGTGACTATCCACAAGAAGAAGGTATTGTTAAACCACATCTTCAGCGGGACTTTATAAGCCAGATATGCAGCCACAAGCGCAGCAACAATCGAAATCCCGTGCCGGATTACATAATGAAAGGCATTTTCATGAATACGCTCGGCATACGGCATCGAGGCGGAAGCCACCATGATCGAGCCAATACACAGCAAGGCCAGCACCGAGAAAATCAGCACATTCCGTGCATTGACATCTACCGGCAGTTTTGGCACCCACTGATCATATAAGCGGTTTAATTTATTGATCGTAGTCTGAGCAAACTCAGCCATAGCACCAATCCTTATTATTCTTAATTGAGTTCATTCACATAGGTTACAAATTTGCGACCACGCTCCGGATAGCCCGAGAACATGTCAAAGCTTGCACATGCAGGAGACAATAACACGACATCATGAGCCTGAGTGTGCTTTTGACAGATTTCAACCGCCTGCTGCAAATTATCAGCATGTCGCAGCTCAGTGGTGCCGGCAATCGCCTCTTCAATCAGAGGACGATCTTCTCCAATCAGCACCGCAACCTTGGCATATTGGGATAAAGAATCTCGCAGGGCTTTAAAGTCCTGTCCTTTGCCTTGCCCCCCTAAAATGATGGCTACTTTACCGCCCTGAACTTCAATCGCCGCCCCCAGTCCGTCTAGGGCAGCCTGCGTGGCGCCAATATTGGTGCCTTTAGAGTCATTATAATAACGTACCCCATGCACTTCTTTGACGAACTCACAGCGATGCTCTAAGCCTTTAAAGGTTTTAAGCGTTTCAAGCATGCTATCCAGCGGCAGACCGATCGCTTCCCCCAAAACCAGACACGCCAAGGCATTGGCAATGTTATGTGTTCCCTGCAGATACATCTGGGAGCTTTTCAGCAAACGTTCACGGCCACGCGCCAGCCAGATGGTGCCATCTGTCTCTTTGAGAATACCGTACTGATTCATATCGGGTGCATTCAGGCCAAAACTTTGCATGGGTGTGGTACCCGGAACCAGCGGACGCGTCAGAGCATCATCGCGGTTAAACACCACTTTTTTTGCCCCTTGAAAAATACGGTGCTTGGCGGCGTGATAGCCCATCATGTCACCATGACGGTCCAGATGATCTTCACTCATATTTAAAACCACCGCCACTTCAGCATTTAAATTGGAGGTAGTTTCAAGCTGGAAGCTTGACAATTCAAGGATATACAGCTCAGGATCATCTTGGATCAGGTCCAATGCCGGACGGCCAAGATTGCCTCCTACGGCCACCTTTTTACCGGCATCAACTGCCATGAGGCCAATCAGCGTGGTAACGGTACTTTTTGCATTGGAGCCGGTAATTGCTACTATAGGCTTGTGAGTTGCACGGCGTAAAATCTGGATTTCACTCACCACCGGAATACCCTGTGCAATTGCAGCCTGGATTTCCGCAAGTTTTGGATCAAGTCCCGGACTGATAATGATTTCTTCAGCCGACAGTAAAAGTTCCTGGTCAAAATGACCAAAGCTGGTCTGTACCTCAGCCGGAATCTGGTCATGCCCAGGCGGAGTCGTTCTCGAATCTGTTACTGCAACGCGGTAGCCTTGGCCATGTAAGAAGTTGACGGCTGCAACACCTGAAATTCCGAGTCCTGCAACGACTTTAAGTCCACCACGTTGTATTAACATTTTTGCCCCATTTTCTGGTCTATTTTAAAACTGACGAAATGGTAGCACTTTGCTGTTTTGAATGCTTTTTCTGTTTTGACTTTCTACGGTATTTTTTGTGTCAGTGCGTAAAAAAACCGTCATGCGCATGACGGTTTTTTGAAATCTACAACAATAGCGGCTTTATTTCCATTTGACCGCCTGGGCATCAGGCTTGTTGTGCTTAGTTTGTTCAGATACCGGGCAGGCACAGTTGCCACAACCACTGGCCATTGCAGGTTGCAGCCACTTGGCCAGACGTTCCCAGCCTTTGGCTGCACAGGCACCCGACAGTTTCTGAAAAAACGAGCGCGACGTATTCGGAAATACTTTCTTAAACACCACCAGCGTGCTCCAGAGCACCAGTACCGCTACAATTAAAATCTCAATCATTTCAGTCTCCCCTTCGCATCATAAGCTCAAGCATTTCGAGCATATGCCCGATCCGATTTAGCCAAAATAATGTGAAGCGATTTGGTAGGTCAGGAATGACATGAAATATGCCAGACCAAACAGGTAAATAGTCATGATACTGACCGTTTTCCAGGAACCGGTTTCACGTTTAACCGTCGCCAGGGTAGCCAGACAGTGTGGTGCATAGATAAACCAGACCAGTAAGGATAAACCGGTTGCCAATGACCAGCCCAAGTCTCCACCGCTACTGATCAGCGAGGCCAGTCCCTCAGACATCGCATCTTCATCCACTGCCGACAGGGCATAGACTGTCCCCAGGGCGGCAACGACAACTTCACGCGCTGCCATGGCCGGAATCAGGGCAATACAGATCTGCCAGTTAAAGCCCAGTGGCGCAAAAATCGGTTGCAGCACATGCCCCAGCATTCCGGCAAAGGAATAATCAATCGCAGGTAGGGTTGCATCTGCTGGTGGTTGCGGGAAAGTACACAGGAACCAGAGCACCACGGACAGCGCAAAGATGATGCCCCCTACACGTTTCAAGAAGATTTTGCCGCGGTCTACTAAACCGATCCAGACGTTTTTCAGGTCAGGAAAACGGTAGCTGGGCAGCTCCATCAACAGCATGTGCTGAGATTTATCTTTATAGAAAAATTTCAGTACAAAGGATACCGCCAGTGCGCTCACAATCCCCGCCATATACAGGGCAAATAACACCAGCCCTTGCAGGTTCATAAAGCCCCCTACCGTTTGTTCAGGAATAAACGCCGCAATCAGCAGTGCATATACCGGCAAACGTGCCGAACAGGTCATCAATGGTGCAACAAAGATGGTGGTGAGACGGTCACGCGGATCACTAATGGTGCGTGAAGCCATAATCCCGGGGACGGCACAGGCAAAGCTAGATAACAAGGGAATAAAAGCACGGCCCGAAAGACCGGCCTTAAACATGAGTTTATCCAGCAGAAAAGCTGCGCGTGGCAGATACCCGGATTCTTCCAGCACCAAAATAAAGAAAAACAGAATCAGAATTTGTGGCAGGAACACGATGACCCCGCCGGCACCCGCAATAATCCCATCCACCACCAGGCTATTCAGTAGCGGATGAGCAATATAGGCGCCCAGAAATTCGCCCAGCCAGCCGAAGAATGCTTCAATTCCATCCATGAAAGGTGCAGCCCAGGCAAAAACCGCCTGAAACACCACAAACATCATGAGGGCCAGGCTGAGCAGGCCCAGAACTGGATGCAGGAAAATCTTGTCCAGAAAGTCGGTGCGCTTATCTTCCTGATCCACATAGTTGACCACATCTTTCAAAATGGTCGCAACCTGTTGATGACTCTCACCACTTAAACCACTTAGTTCCGTCTGGGGTGTAGAAAACTTGCCCTGCTCCAGCACATTTTTCAGGTTTTCAATTCCTGAATTACGTACGGCAACCGTTTCAACCACCGGCACCCCCAGACGTTCAGACAATTTCTGGGTATTGATCTGCATCCCACGACGGCGTGCTTCATCCATCATGTTCAGCACGACCAACATTGGCCGGCCAAGCGCGATCATTTCCAGAACCAGTCCCAGATGCAGTTTCAGGTTAGTTGCATCTACCACACATAAAAAGGCATCTTGATGCGCTTCTTCAGCAATTTTTCCCTGTACCACGTTGCGGGTAATTTCTTCATCCGGACTGGTAGCATCCAGACTATAGGTACCAGGTAAATCTAAGACACGTACCGCCTGACCTGAAGCTAGCTGAAAATTTCCAACCTTACGCTCAACTGTTACCCCGGCATAGTTGCCGACTTTTTGACGTGATCCAGTTAAGTGATTGAATAATGAAGTTTTACCACAGTTCGGATTTCCAACAAGCGCAACACGCAAAGTATCACTCATGCTGAAACTCCCTGTTCAATTTCAATTTTAGCTGCTTCCGATTTACGTAAAGCAAAACGTGTAAAGCCGACCTGAATCAGGATCGGGTCTCCTCCGAAAATACCTTTGGTAATCACTTGAACCTGTGTGCCCGGTATAAAGCCTAAAGTCTCCAAGCGGTTTGCAACCACATCATGAGAGGCTTGCTGACTGTCCATCGTTCGATTGACTTTTCGAATGATGGCGGTCTGTTTTGCTTTTAAATCTGACAAACGCACCGTGAAAATTCCTAAACCCTTTCGCACAGTATACAAACAAATGAGAATAATTAACAAATAAGATTCATTACTTTTCGATTTATTATGCGATGACATCGACACACCAGTAAAATTAAACTACAGTGCAGCATAAGCGTCAGAATTATCAAAGTTTAAACTACGACCCTCGCCATCATGCTGAATAAAAAACCCCGTATTCCTGCGCCTGTGCAGATTCCTGATCAATATAGCTTTTTACAAGGTTTCCGGGATTATCTGATTGCGCAGACCGTCAGTCCACATACGCGTAATGCCTACCTGTCCGATCTGCTACAGTGTGCCGACTGTCTCGCCAAACCTTTACCAGAATGGACACATGACGATATTTCCGAGGTTCTGGTGGCACTCACCAAACAGCAAAAAAGTCCGCGTTCGATTGCGCGCTGCTTATCTGCCTTGCGTTCTTTTTATAAATTTCTACGTGAACAGAAACTCAGAAGTGATAATCCGGTTGCTGGCCATAAAACCCCTAAATTAGGTCGAGCCTTGCCCCAAGATCTATCCGAAGCCGATGTTGAAGCCTTAATTCATGCCCCCGATACCAATACTGCTTTAGGTCTGCGCGATCGGGCCATGTTTGAGGTTTTGTATGCTTGCGGTTTACGGGTCACCGAACTGATTAACCTGCGTCTCGAGCTGATTAACCTGAAACAGGGCTATTTACGTATTGTCGGCAAAGGCAATAAAGAGCGTCTAGTGCCGATGGGACAAGTGGCCTGTGAATGGGTCGAGACCTATCTGCAAGATGCCCGTCCGCAACTCTATAAGACGGCTACTGATTACCTGTTTCTGACCCAGCATGGCGGGATCATGAGCCGGCAAAACTTCTGGTATGCAATTAAGCGCTATGCTTTGCAGGCCGGAATTCAGGCTGAGCTATCGCCGCATACGTTGCGCCATGCCTTTGCCACCCACTTACTCAATCATGGTGCAGACTTGCGGGTGGTGCAAATGCTGCTGGGGCATAGCGACTTGTCTACTACCCAGATTTATACCCATGTCGCGCAGATCCGTATGCAGCAATTGCATGCCACTCACCATCCACGGGCCTAGACACAGCTGTAAACAGAAAAACCAAGAAGTTTGACGTGTTCTGGTCTTTTTTTGTTATGCTACTGCTCTGTTTTTAGACCAAGAAAAAAAGGGTTATTTATGACATTTGCCCGTACCAAACTTTTTATCGCATGTGTACTTGCTAGCGGTTTAGGACTCAGTGCATGTTCCAATTCCGACAATGAACAAAAAAAGCAGGACAATCTGACCGCAAGTGCACCAGCGACGGGCGAAGCCTCTACCCTGAGTGAGCGTAATGCACAGCAGCGTCTGCTTTCAACGCTTGAAAAGCATTTTAAAACCGCAGGTATCAGTGCCAAGATCACAGATATTAAAGCCACTGAAGTTCCTAATCTGTCCTGGGTCAGTCTGGAAGGGATGGCACCAGTATATGTAACAAATGACGGCAAATACCTGATTCAGGGCGATGTCATCCGTCTTGGAAGCAAGCAGCTCTACAATGTCAGTGAAAACCTGCAAGCCGGCGTCAATCAAAAAATCCTGGCCGAACTGGAAACCAAAGATCTGCTGGTCTATCCTGCCAAGACCAAAACCAAGCACGTGATTTATGTATTTACCGATGTCAGCTGCCCGTATTGTCATAAATTCCATGAGCAGATGGATGAAATGAACAGCAAAGGCATTGAGGTGCGTTATATTGCCTGGCCACGTGGAGAGCAGCATATGCCAGCCATGGAAGCCATCTGGTGTAGCAAAGACCGTCATGCCGCTTTTGATCAAGCCATTGCAGGCGGACAGATTCCATCGGCATCCTGTCAGAACCCTGTGAAAGACCAATATCAGATGGGTCTGAATATGGGCGTCAATGGTACACCGGGCGTATACAGTGCTGAAGGGGTTTATCTCGGGGGCTATATGAGTACATCCGAGTTATTAAAGCGGCTTAAATAACTAATTATCATGAGTTATTTTACTTTATTTTATAGATAAAGATATTCTGGAATGACCCTAGAGTCAGGCGTTTTTTTTAGCTATGATCTAGAGTCGTAAAAACTGTTTATATTTGGAGTGTGACGTGAAACCAGTTCGTCTGGCAATCCTCGGTCTTGGTACTGTGGGTGGTGGTGCCCTTAAACTATTAAAAGAAAATGCTGCTGAGATTAAACGTCGCACCGGTCGTGAAATTCAAATTACCCATGTCGGTACGCGTCGCCCACGTACTGACCTGGACTTGCCTGAATCAGTCAAGCAGAGTGCTGATTTGCTGGACATTGTCCGTCAAGCTGATGTCGATGTGGTGGTGGAAGTCATGGGCGGTATCCACCCTGCCTATGAAGTCATCATGGAAGCCATGAAACATGGCAAGCATATTGTCACAGCCAACAAAGCCCTCTTGGCTGAACATGGAAATGAACTCTTTAAAGCAGCTGAAGACAATGCCGTACAAATTGCCTATGAGGCTGCGGTTGCTGGTGGCATTCCGATTATCAAAGTGATTCGTGAAGGTCTGGCAGCCAATAAAATTGACTGGTTAGCAGGTATTATTAACGGTACAGGCAACTTCATTTTAAGTGAAATGCGGGAAAAAGGTCGTGCCTTTGCCGACGTACTTAAAGAAGCACAAGAACTCGGTTATGCTGAAGCTGATCCGACCTTTGACGTAGAAGGGATTGATGCGGCACATAAACTGACAATTCTTGCTTCATGTGCATTTGGTATTCCGCTCCAGTTTGACAAGGTTTTTACTGAAGGAATCAGCAAAATCACGGCGCAAGACGTCAAGTATGCTGAAGACCTGGGCTTTCGTATTAAACACCTCGGGATTGCACGTCGTACAGAAGCAGGGGTTGAGCTGCGTGTACATCCAACCCTGATTCCAAAAGAAGAACTGCTGGCCAATGTCAATGGCGTGAAGAATGCGGTACTGGTACATGCCAATGCAGTAGGCCCAACGCTATATTATGGTGCTGGTGCGGGCGCAGGCCCAACTGCATCTGCGGTGATCGCAGACGTTGTTGATATTGTACGGGATATTTCCTATACCGAAGATGGTGCGGGTACCATTCCGCAACTGGCTTTTGAAAATCTGACCGATCTGCCGATTTTAAGCCGTGAAGAAATGACCACTGGCTATTACATCCGGATCAATGCCGAAGACCAGATGGGTGTACTGGCTGATGTCACCACGATTTTAAGTCGTGCTGGAATCAGTATTGATGCCATCTTGCAACAGTCACGCTTAAAAGACCTGATTCCAATCGTGATCCTGACTGATCCAGTCAAGGAAGCAAAAATGGATGACGCCTTAAAACAAATTCAAGCGCTTCCTGCTATTCATGGCGAAATCGTACGAATTCGTTTAGAATCGTTGGATAACTAATCGGGTTGGGAGGAGCCTCTCCTCTCGCCAAGCTCTACACACAATTGGAACATCATCATGTCGAATGCCAATCGTTATACTGGTTTAGTTGACCGCTATCGCGACCGCTTACCAGTGTCTGCAACTACTAAAGCCATTTCTTTGGGTGAAGGTAATACGCCACTGATTAAGCTTGAGAATATTCCACGCATTATTGGCAAAAATGTTGAAATTTATGTGAAGTACGAGGGCTTAAACCCGACTGGTTCATTTAAAGACCGTGGTATGACCATGGCAGTCACAAAAGCTGCTGAAGAAGGTTCAAAAGCCATTATTTGTGCTTCTACGGGGAATACCTCTGCTGCCGCTGCTGCTTATGCAGCCCGTGCTGGCATGAAAGCCTTTGTATTAATCCCGGAAGGCAAAATTGCCATGGGTAAAATGGCGCAAGCCATGATGTATGGTGCGATTACCATGCAAATCCGCGGTAACTTCGATGACGGTATGCGTCTGGTCAAAGAAATTGCCGATAAAGCCCCAGTAACCATCGTTAACTCGATTAACCCGTACCGTTTACAGGGCCAGAAAACCATTGCTTATGAAATTGTCGATGAACTGGGCCGTGCACCTGACTACCACTGCCTGCCAGTCGGTAATGCGGGTAATATTACCGCGCACTGGATGGGCTATACCGAAGCCGTTGCCAACCAGCCTGCAGATCAGTTTGAGCAAGTGATTTATGATGCTGAAACGGATCAGTTTACAGGTCCAAAACCGGCAGGCTTGCCAACTATGGTAGGCTACCAGGCTTCTGGCGCAGCTCCATTCCTGCGTGGTGCACCTGTTGCTGATCCTGAAACGGTTGCAACAGCAATCCGTATCGGTAATCCACAAAGCTGGAACCATGCCAAAGCAGTCGTACGTGATTCTCAGGGCTGGTTCGACGAACTGGAAGATGTAGAAATTCTTGAAGCCCAGCGTTTACTTTCTATGTATGAAGGCGTATTTGTAGAGCCTGCTTCTGCTGCGTCTATTGGTGGTGCAATCCGTGACATCAAGGCAGGTAAAATTGCTGAAGGTTCTGTGATTGTCTGCACAGTGACTGGTAATGGCCTGAAAGACCCAGATACCGCAATCAAGCAGTGTGCTGATGCGGTGATGCTGTCGATCGATGCTACATTAGACCAGGTTCGTGATTCGATTCTGTCTAATATGTAATTAAATAAAATAAATAAAAAACCCTGCATGTGCAGGGTTTTTTATTGCTGGATCATTTAATCTGAGGTTTAACTTATCACAGGTTCGAGCTTCAGAAATAGCCAAGCTTTAGATCCGTTTTGGTAAACTGCTCACCCAGGTCATCAGACGGGTAGCATCATTGGTACGTGCCTGGGAGCTGTTTGCACCCAACAGGACCACTGCAACCGGACGGTTGTTCAAAGTGGTATGCATCACCACACAGCGTCCTGCTTCATTAATGAAGCCGGTTTTGGAAATATTGATATTCCAGCCACCATTACGCACCAGCGCATTGGTATTGTTTGACTTCAAGACGCGATAACCCAGATTGAAATCATAGCTTGGTGTAGTCGAGAACTGACGGATCAGTCCATATTGTGAAGCGGTATTCACCAGAATGCCGAGGTCACGCGCAGAGGCAATATTTCCAGGATGCAAGCCGGTGGATTCTAAAAAGCGGGTTGAGTACATGCCCAATTCTTTGGCCTTGCTGTTCATTGCCGCAACAAATGCACTACGACCACCCGGATAGGTACGTGCCAAAGCTGCCGCAGCCGGATTCTCGGACTTCATCAAGGCAAATAGCAAAGCTTCGGCGCGGTTCATGCTGTCCCCTGCTCTTAAAGACGAGCTGGAGCTTTTACAGCCTGAACAGGAAAAGTCAGCTTGCTGCAAGGTAATTTGTTCAGACATATTCAAACGCGCATCTGAAATCACCACAGCAGTCATCAGCTTGGTAATCGAAGCAATTGGAAGAGCCGTATTGGTGTTTTTACTATAAAGCACCTCTCCGGTTTGAGCATCCATGACCAAGGCCGCACGCGCATTCACGCTAGGCTGGCTAATATTATGATTGGTATCCAGAATCCGAGGACTTTTTGCAGCCGGCTGAACACTTCCCCCATGACGCAAGGTAGTGGTGATGGTCGCTGAGCCTGCCGGGCTAGGCTCTTCTGCAGCCACACTAAAGTCGTCATTCAGCAGCTGGTTTACTTCATCTGAAGACCAGCTGATACTACTGGCTCCGCCCTCTGCCGTACCGGAACGCATAATGATTTCAGCAAAGCTTATCGAACTTATGCTGAGCAACGTAGAAAGTCCCAATACCTGCATCAAAGACTTGTTTATTTTCTTCACTATTTCTTCACTCAACTAACCAGAGGTAAGATTGATTTGCGTATTACCTCTAATATGCCTTACATTTGAACACAATGCAGAACATTTTTTGTTCTGGACACTATGTGATAAGTTTCAGATTTAATCTTGCAAATAGGATTGCTAATTTTGTAGTTTCATTGCAAGCTTATTTTGCTTTATGTAACAAAAAAATGAGTTTTTTAACAGAGGGAGAGACTAGGTGATCACAGTGTTGGTTGTGGACGATCATGAATTAGTACGTACTGGGATTTGCAGAATGCTGGAAGACCATGCGGATGTCCAAGTCATTGGACAAGCTGAATCAGGTGAAGAAGCAATTACGCTGGTCCGTCAACATCATCCTAATGTCGTTCTGCTGGATGTGAATATGCCCGGGATTGGTGGGGTAGAAACCACACGTCGTTTGCTGCAAACTGCACCTGACACCAAAGTACTGGCTGTCAGTGGTCTGGCAGAAGAACCTTATCCTTCCCTGTTACTTAAAGCCGGGGCCAAAGGCTACATCACCAAAGGTGCTCCTGTACTGGAAATGGTTCGTGCCATCAACAAGGTAATGCAGGGCGGTAAATATTTCAGTGCCGATATTGCCGAGCAGCTGGCCAGCTCATATCTGTCAGATACCCAGCAATCGCCTTTTGATGCGCTCTCTGAGCGGGAAATGCAGGTGGCGATGATGGTGGTCAATTGTATTAGCGCCCAGGAAATTGCCGATAAACTCTTTGTCAGCGTTAAAACTGTCAATACTTACCGTTACCGTATTTTTGAAAAGCTCAATATTGACAGTGATGTCAAACTGACCCACTTAGCCATGCGCTATGGCCTGATCAAGCCCTAGTTTTAAAAGTCGGTCCATATGGAACCTTCTCACTATTCACAGCTCAATCAATATCATCTGGGGCTCTGGTATGGTGCTTATCGTCTGATTATCAGTACCGGTCTGCTGCTGATTTTTCTGCTGACCTATCCGAACCTGACAGCCGACTATCAGTATCCACAGCTCTATTATTATGCGCTGGGGATCTGGGTGGCGGTGAACGCGGTTCAGCTGTTCACGCTCAAATTTGTCCGGCGCTGGATTCAAGCCCAGTTTATTCTGATCTTTTTTACTGATGTTAGTGTACTCAGCCTATTAACCCTGGCCACCAATGGTCCGAATCTGCATATCGGGCTATTGTTTGTCATTGCCATCTTTTCAGCTTCGCTGCTACTGGATGCTCATAAGGCCTTAGTTATCACACTTATTGCTGTAATTAGTGTGATTTATCAGCATTTTATTGGCAGCATTTTTGCTTTTTCTTCCTTAACCAATATCGGGAATAGTGCATTACTCGCTTTCCTGTTTTTTGTGGTCTATGGCAGTGGCCAGATCGCGGTCCGCCGCTTTCAAATTCTGGAGAATCTGAGTTTTTCCCAATCTCTTGAATTGTACCAGTTACAGAATATTAACCGCTATATTCTCGAGCAGATTGAAACCGGTTATCTAGTTCTGGATGAAAATTATCATGTGGTGCTGAGCAATCCAGCTGCCTGTCATCTGCTCGGCATAGAGCCTGCCTATAGCCAAGAACGATTTTCACTCTATCATTCACAATATGACCTGTTTGAGTTGGTTCACTTTGAGAATCTGGAAAATGGGGAACAGTTTCAGTTCGAGTCCCAGCAAAGTCGCTATAACATTCATGTACAGGTACAAAAACTGATCGTTCCGCATCAGACTTTGATCCTGCTAGTTTTACAGGATGCGCAAAAGTTAAATCAAAAGGTGCAGCAATTAAAGCTTGCTGCGCTGGGACAACTTTCGGCCAGTATCGCGCATGAAATCCGGAACCCTCTGGCTGCCATTGTACAGGCCAATGACCTCTATCAGGATTCAGAAAAAGAACAGCAGCATCTCCTGAACCAGATGATCAGCCGGCAGGCCAATCGGATTGACCGGATTATTCAGGACACCTTGAGCATGGTGAAAAACAGGGAAACGCATCCTGTCATGATTCATCTGAATGAATTCATTCCACTGTTTCTTCAGGAAGATTTAGCCGATGTGGCTGATCAGATTCAGTTGAATAGCGATACGTCTCTTTATATTCAGTTTGATGAAGCCCAATTCCGTCAGATTCTGATTAACCTGATCCGTAATGCCATCCGGCACAATGCTGCCGATGCCGACCATATTCAATTGAATATTCATCCTTATCAGCATAAAGTATGGATTGATATCCGGGACTTTGGCACCGGTGTCGATGTACCGGATCAGGCGAAGTTATTCAAGCCTTTTTATAGCACCGCAATTAACGGTACCGGACTGGGACTGTATTTATCACATAGTTTTTGTGAAGCAAATCAGGCACAATTAAATTATATACAACAAGAACAAGGCGCATGCTTTCGCATTAGCTGCCAACGAATGATACCGTGAATATATTGAAAGGGGAAAATTGTGGAACAACAACCACTGGTCTTATTGGTGGATGACGAAGAGGATCTCTGTACCCTCATGCAGATGTCCTTGATGCGCATGGGAATACGTACACATATTGCTCACCGGCTGGAGGATGCTAAACAGCGCCTTACTGATCACCAGTATGATGCCTGTCTGACTGATCTGAATCTACCGGATGGCAATGGCCTGGAATTATTGCACTGGATTCATCAGCGCTGCCCTGATCTGCCTGTGGCTGTACTGACCGCCTATGGCAATATGGAAATCGCCATTGCGGCCCTCAAAGCAGGCGCTTTTGACTTTGTCAGCAAGCCGATCAACCAGAAGCATCTGGAACAGTTACTACAAAAAGCACTTAATAAACCAGTGGATTATGATCAACATAATGCCAATGATTCACTAGAATATAAGCTACTGATTGGCCAGTCTCTGCCCATTCAGCAGCTACGTGTCACTTTAAAGAAAATTGCTCGTTCTCAGGCGCCGGTTTTTATTACAGGAGAATCCGGTACCGGCAAGGAAGTAATTGCAAATCTGGTGCATCGCCTCAGTAATCGCAGTGAAGGGCCTTTTATCGCCATTAACTGTGGTGCGATTCCAACTGAACTGATGGAAAGTGAGCTGTTCGGACACAAAAAAGGCAGCTTTACCGGTGCCACCCAGGACAAGCAAGGACTGATCCAGTCTGCGCATGGTGGCAGTCTGTTTCTGGATGAAATCGCCGAATTACCTTTGAGCATGCAGGTCAAACTGCTACGCGCCGTTCAGGAAAAACGTATTCGCCCCTTAGGTTCAGATACTGAAATTGATGTCGATTTTCGGGTAATCAGCGCCAGCCATCAGGATCTGGATGCTCTGGTACAACAAGGCAAATTCCGTCAGGACCTGTATTTCCGGATTCATGTCATGGATCTGGTCCTGCCGCCGCTACGTGAACGCGGTCAGGATATTCTGATTTTGGCTGAGCACTTTATCCAGAAAATTTGCCAGGAATGGGATATTCCGGTGAAACCACTTTCTGGGCGCAGCAAAGAGTTTTTACTGGGCCAGTATTATCCAGGGAATGTGCGTGAATTACGCAATATTATCGAACGGGCCATTACCTTAAGTGATGAGGACAGGATTGATCTGCAACACCTGCAAAGCGCTCCTCTGCGCCATACAGCGCCTGTCCTGCAAGAGTCGACAAGCCATGCTGAACTTGCTTCTTCAGATCAGATTATTATTCCCAGAAAGCTGCCTGAAGAAGGTCTGGAATTATATTTAGAGAAAATCGAAAAAGAAGTTCTGCTGAACGCACTGAACCTGACCCACTGGAACCGCACCTTGGCTGCAAAAAAACTGGGCATGTCCTTCCGCTCTCTGCGTTACCGCCTGAAAAAATTCGGACTGGATATCGAGGAAGAGGACTAATTATTTTTGCAGGAGCAGCAGGTCTGCGACATGATCCAGATAGCTCTCCTCACGTACTTCGGGACCAAGCGGATAAGTCAGATGCGGCTGGATACCCAGCCCTTCAATCATCCGGCCGCTCGGGCTGAAGTATTGGGAGACGGTCATTTGCAAGGCCGCACCATTACTAAGTGGAAACAGCTTTTGTACCACCCCTTTGCCATAGCTTTTCTCACCCACCACCCAGGCACGGCCGTGTTCTTTTAGGGCTGCGGTAAAAACTTCTGCGGCAGAAGCAGAGCGGTTATTAATCAGAATACCAACTTTCAGATTCTGAAATTCAAAGCTTGGTAAGGCCTGAAACTGCTGATTTCCTTCCGAACGGCTTTTGGTCGAGACAATAATGCCTTGATTAAGAAACAGGTCTGCTGATTCTACTGCGGCTGAAAGCAGGCCACCTGGATTATTGCGCAGATCAAACAGGACGGCTTTTAGACGGCTTGCCGGATAGCTTTCAATAATCCGCTGGATTTCATTCGCGGTATCCTGCTGGAATACCTTCACTTGCAAGACCAGCACCTGATTATGATGCAGACTGGATTTGATTTCTGTATCTACCTTGATATTGCGGACCAGCCTGATGACCGGACTTTGTGCCGATAGCTGGATGCTCAAGGTAGATCCAATTGCACCGCTCAGCAATTGCCGTACCTGTTCACGGTTCAGGCTGCTTAAGGCCTGATCATCAATCTTGTAGACGGTGACACCATTACGCAGGCCCTGTTTGGCAGAATCTGCATCTGGCCTAAGGCCGTGTACTACCCATTGCTTGAGCTGGGAATTAAATTCCAGATCAAAATCGATACTGGCTAAATCACCTTCGGTGTACTGGCGCAGCTGTTGGTAATCTTCGGGAGATAAATAACGTGAATAGCGGTCCAGACCACTGACCAGACCCTGAATAGCTTGCTGAAACAGGGCATCATCATTTTTGTCTTCAATATAATTATCTTTGACAATGCCATAGATTTGTACAAATTCTTGAATGGAGGCTACCGGAGTTTCCGCATAAGTCTGATGGCCCATTTCCATATCGTCAAATGCCGGCGGCTCTTGCGGGCCGGCACTCCAGACGGAATGACTCCAACACATTAAGAAGCATGCGAGAATTACAGACTTGCCCCGTGTTTTAATCATTCTTATCCCTGTATATAGACTAAAAATTATGCATGCAGCTCAATCAGGTTACGCCCCTGCATTTCAGCCGGAACCGGAAGCTGCATCAGGTTGAGTAAGGTCGGCGCCACATCTGCCAGTACGCCGCCTTCAATAATCGTTGCAGAGCTTGGACCGACATAGATAAACGGAACCAGCTCAGTGGTATGCTGGGTATGTACCTGACCACTGTGATAATCCTGCATTTGCTCTACATTACCATGGTCTGCCGTGATGATCATATGGCCATTTTTCGCCATAACAGCGGCATACACACGCCCCAGACAAGTATCTACGGCTTCAACCGCTTTAACGGCTGCATCAAATACACCCGTATGGCCTACCATGTCACCATTTGCATAGTTCACCACCAGTAAATCATATTCACCGGAGTGAATGGCTGCGACCAGTTCATCAGTCACTTCATAAGCGCTCATTTCTGGTTTTAGGTCATAAGTCGCTACGTTGGGTGATGGAATCAGGATACGTTTTTCACCCGGATATTCATCCTCACGGCCACCGCTAAAGAAGAACGTCACATGGGCATATTTTTCAGTTTCAGCAATACGCAACTGGGTTTTTCCCAGATTTGATAAATACTCACCGATTGAATTCACCAGCGCTTCTGGCATATAGGCAACCGGTGCATCAATGGTGGCCTGATAACGGGTCAGCATCACGAATTTTGACAGGCTTGGCAGCACTTGACGCTCAAAACCGGCAAAATCTTTTTCGACAAAGGCACGTGTTAATTCACGGGCACGGTCCGCACGGAAGTTCATAAACACCACGCTGTCACCATCCTGAATTTTCACGCTGTCACCAATACGTGTAGCCTTGACGAACTCATCCGATTCCTCTGCGGCATAGGCAAGTTCTAGACCTTCGACGGCAGTCGTAGCAGTACGCACCGCTTCACCTTCGGTCAGCAAACGATAAGCCTGCTCGACTCGATCCCAGCGGTTGTCACGATCCATGGCAAAATAACGACCGATCAGGCTGACGATACGGCCTTGGCCCGGATATTGAGCAAACAGTGCATCAAGTTTTTCCAAAGAAGGCTGCGCGCTCTTTGGTGGCGTATCACGGCCATCCAGAAAGGCATGCAAATAGACTTGGGCACCACGTTTCAGTGCCAGCTCAGCCATCGCGACGATATGATCTTCATGAGAATGCACCCCACCTTCAGACAACAGGCCCAGAATATGCACCGCACCCTGGCTTGCTTTGGCCTTTTCCACGGCATCGACCAGTACTTCATGCTCAAAGAAAGCGCCTGTCCGGATATCTTTGGTAATACGGGTAAAGTCCTGATACAGCACCCGGCCAGCACCCAGATTCATATGACCGACTTCAGAGTTACCCATCTGGCCATCCGGCAGACCTACGTCTTCACCAGAACCGGAGATCAAACCATGCGGATGCTTGTCCTGTATAGCAGTTAGATTTGGTCGTTTAGCTGCTAAAAACGCATTGTCTTCGACCGCTTCGCGATGACCCACACCATCCATAATCACCAAAACGTGAGGGATTTTGCCAGCAGTTGCATCCGCCATAATGAAATACTCTTTTCGCCTACGAATTAATCGCCATAGTTTACAGAATTTTGTAAAAAGAGGCCATGACTGGAGATGGTTCAAGCCGCTTGTTACAATTGATTCGTTCTATTTTCCTGCGTCTTAGCGTGCCCGATGCAGGAGATAGCCGCCGATTCCAAACATGATCAGAATAGGAATAAAGACAAACCATGCCGGAGATGGTGCATAGACCAGACTGGCATAACCCAGAAAGTCCTGTAGATAGAAAAAGCCGAGACCGGCAAACAAGGCAATCACCAGACGGAAACCCATGGATTGCTGGCGTAGCGGCCCGAAGATAAAGGAACAGGCAATCACCACCAAGGCAATCAGGGCAAACGGTGAACCCAGTTTTTGCCAGAATGCCAGCTGATACGTCTTGGGCACCTGACTATATTCATGCATATAACTCATAAAGCTTACCAGCTGGCTGGGTGCCAGATCTTCAGGGTCAATTGTCACCATATGCACATATTTCGGCTGTAATGCCAAGGCCAATGACTGTTCAGCATTGTTAACCAGTGTCGCATTGCCATTCGCGAGAATGTCCATCTGCTCGGTATTTTTCAGCTCCCAGGCGCCATCTTGTATAAAACGGCCGGTGCTGGCATGCAGGGTTCCGCGCAAACGATAGTTTTCATCGAAATCCAGCATCTGCACATTGCTGAGCTGGCCTTGCGAGTTGGCATAATTAATATAGATAAAACGCTGGCCTTCGCGGGTCCAGTAGCCGCGGACTTCTCCCAGCTGTGCTGCTTTCTGGGAATTTTTGACCATTTTGGCCTGTTCGTTGGTATACGGAATCACCCACTCACTTAAGGCAAAAGACAGAATCACCAGCAAAAGTGCTGAACGCATGACCCAGCCCACGATTCGCCACAGGCTGACGCCGGCGGCGCGCATCACAATCAGTTCACTATTGGATGCTAATGTCCCCAGGCCCAGTACCGCTCCAATCAGGGCTGAAATTGGCAGAATTTCATAAAGATAATTCGGTGCACCCCATAAGACATAATACAGAGCCTCCTTGGCTCCATACCCTTCTTTTAAGGAACCCAGCTCACCCAGATAGGTAAACAGAACCTGTAAACCGGAAAGTACTGCGGTGGCTCCTAGCATGGCCATAGCGGTGGTATAGGTCACATGTTTGGCCACTATACGACGTGCGAACATTGTTAAGACCTCACTCGCTGAATCTGTTTCTTAATTTTAGGAGCCAGCTTCTGCTTACGCGAGAACAGTGCCCCACCCACCGCATAGGCCAGTAGAATCAGAGGATAAGCTGCGATGCCCATTTCATTTTTACTGATCCGGGTTTTGACCGCCATCAGGGCTACAATCAGACTGGCAAAAATCATCAGTGCCGGAAAGAGTTTGAGATAACGCCCCTGACGCGGACTGACCTCAGACAGACCCACCGCCAGAATCAATGCAATCACCATCGCAAATGGAACAAAAATCCGCCAGCCGAGTTCGCTGACCACGACCGGATCATCACGCTTCTGCCACAACTGCGATGTTGGTAAAGCCTCGACTTCATCACTGGCCAGTTCTGCCTCTTTATCATTTTCAATCCGCAGACGATAGCTGGCAAATTCGGCATGTGTATATTGCGGAGTCCCCGGGTAGATTTCATAACGGCGCCCCTGCACCAGATCGACCACATTCGCAGAATCATTGGGTATTTCTATTCGGGTCGCTTCCTGGGCCAGAATCATGACATCCGGCTTGCCTTCTTTTTCCGCATGCTGATAGAAAAAAATATCTTTTAAGTTTTTCCGGTCTTCCGATAAATCCCCAGCATAGATGGTATAAGGCCCCGAAGATATAAACTCTTTGGGTCGCACCAGATCAAAGCCGGTACGTACCGCCTGACTGGTGGTTAAGGCCTCAAACTGGCGAATTCCCCAAGGCGAAGCCCATAACATTAAAAAGCCCTGTGCCATCACATAGACCAGTGTGAGCGGAATCAGTAAACGCGCCAGCTGATGCCGGCTGATGCCGCTGCCATTCAATACTGCCATTTCATGATCGACGTAAAGACGCCCAAAGACCAGAATCAGGCCGATAAAGAACCCCAAGGGAAGAATCAGGGTTAAGAATTCTGGTAAGCGATAGCCAATGATGCTAAACAGGATGCCTGCATCCAGACGGCCCTGAGCAGCTACACCAAAATACTTGATCAGTCGTCCCCCCATCATAATGAGGGTCAATAAGGCAATTACCACCAAAGAGGTCGATACTACTTGCTTGACCAGATAACGCCGAATAATCAAATTAATTCTTCCAAATTGAAGTCCATAAAATGGGTGCTAGTTTACCCGAATAGCAAAAATATAAAACCTGAGCTGTCATTCCCATTGAAAATCTGTTGAGATAAATGGTTCAATGATTGAATGATTCGCAAACCTACACAGGCGTGAAAGCAGGATATGAAACTTACAATTAATACGTCATTCCCAGAGAATGGATCAAGTCAGTCTTTGTTGATTTTAGTCGACGCAGAACAAGTTCAGGAAATAACGTCACATTACCCGATCAGTCAATTCGACACATTAATTGAAGCTGCTCAATTCAAGGCAGGCCTTGCCGAGAGTCTGAGCCTGATCAATCAGCTCAGCCAGTGTCACTCTGCTGCGCTGATCGGACTGGGCAAAACTGCTGAATTACAGCCTGCTAAACTGGCGAAGCTTGCACAAACCATTATTCAATCCACGCAGAAAAAATTCAAACAGATTTCTGTTGATTTGACACAACTTCCACAAGAATTGCACTATCTTTTTGCACTGGCCCTGACTCAGGCCAACTATGGCTATGACGAATACAAATCGAAGAAAAATGAGTTTATTCTGGAACAGATTGACCTGATCACCGCACAAAGTGCCTTAGATTCAGCACAGCTGCAGCTGATTCAGGCGGTACAGAGCGGCCAGAATCTGGCACGTGATCTGGGCAACCGCCCAGGAAATATCTGCTTCCCGGAATATCTGGCAGAACAGGCACAGGCCCTGGCAGCGGAATATCCAGACTTGTTGAAAGTCACCGTACTGGATGAACAGCAAATGGCGGATCTCGGGATGGGTGCCTTTTTGGCAGTCAGTAAAGGTTCGGAGCGTCCAGGCCGTATTATCAGTATGGAATATCAGGCCGAACGTAGCGAAGCGCCTGTTGTGCTGGTCGGCAAAGGCATTACCTTTGATACTGGCGGTATTTCACTTAAACCGGGCGCAGGCATGGACGAGATGAAATACGACATGTGCGGTGCTGCTTCGGTACTGGGAACCATGCGTGCCCTGTGTGAAGCCCGTTTACCGATTCATGTGGTCGGAACAATTGCTGCGGCTGAAAATATGCCATCCGGCAAAGCGACCCGTCCTGGCGACATTGTCACCACCATGAGCGGCCAAACCGTTGAAATTTTAAATACCGATGCAGAAGGCCGTCTGGTTCTGTGCGATACCCTGACCTATGTCAAACAGTTTAATCCTGCACTGGTAATTGATATTGCAACTTTAACCGGTGCCTGTGTGGTGGCGCTGGGTTCCGTGCTTACAGGCATGTTCACTCCGGATAACGAGCTGGCTGTCGAGCTGGAAACCGCTGGCCAGAACGCATTTGACCGCGTATGGCGCATGCCGGTGCTGGATGATTATCAGGAACAGCTTGATTCACCATTTGCCGATATTGCCAATATTGGCGGCCCTAAAGCCGGTTCAGTCACCGCTGCCTGCTTCCTGCAACGCTTTACCCGTGATTATCGCTGGGCGCATCTCGACATTGCCGGGACTGCCTGGAACTCTGGTCCCAATAAAGGCGCGACAGGCCGTCCAGTGCCATTATTAATGCAATTTCTGGCTAATCGTGTTCAAGTGAATGGCTAAGGTCAGCTTCTACTTATTTGAAAAAAGCCCTGAACGACAAGTGGACAGCACTTGTCGTTTATGCCGCAAGATTTTGCGTCAACCCGAACGCATCTGGCTATACTGTGCCGATCCTGCCCTGCAGCAGGAACTTGATGAGCTGCTCTGGAGCTTTGATCCAGTCAGCTTTATTCCGCATGGTATTGAGCAGCCTGAGACTGCGGTCTGTATATCGGCACAGCTCCCCAAACAGCCGGGCTGGATTATTTTTAATTTTAGTCCGGAAGCACTTGAACCAGATGCGAAATTTAGTCACATTATTGAGATTATTGAAAACAATGAGCCGGCCAAGCAGCTGGGGCGTGAAAAGTTCAAACAATATCGCCGTTTTGGTATTCAACCTCAGACCTATAAACTTTAAACAAGACGATAAACAAGGAGATGCAAGTGGCATTAAATGTAGGTCCAGATTTTAAACAGCGCTGGTTAAATACGCCTGAGGCTGTGCGTCAGACCTTTATCGATGACCTCTCGCGGATCTGTGATGTACTCAAGCCTGAAACCGTTCTGGAAGAATGGCTGCTATATGATCAAAAATCACAACTAGAATCGGAGCGCCGGATTGAAGCGGCCTATGCACAGCGCAAGGCTGAACTGATTGAAGAGGCTCGCATCCGAAGACAGCAGGCACTGGAAAAAGCCCTAAACAAAAAACGTGCTGAAGCACAGGCCTATGCTGAACAGCTGCGCCGGGATGAAGAACTCAAATTTGCCGAACAAAACCGAAAATTAATCGAAATGCGTCAGCAGCTTGATCTTGAGATACAGCACTACACCGCGCGTTATCAGAAAAACCCTGAACAGGTGCTGGATTTTTCCGCAGGTCAATACCGTATTGAAGATTCCCAGATTCGGTCTGAACTCGACAGTGTACGTTTACGTCTGGAACTGGAGGCCGAAAGTGCCATTGAGCAAACAGTGAATGCACTACGCGATAAGCTGCGTGCTGCCGCCAAAGAAGAAATTGACTATATTCTTCAAAATTCCAATTTGTCACAATAGGCTGAGCCATACTCACACTGGCTGCTATCTGATTTAATTTTTTTCTTATAGCGCTATGATTGGTCTGAAAGAACCAAACATCCAGGGTTCATCAATCGATTTAAGGTAAATCTAAAAGTTTTTATCTATGCGTGGTCGCTCGAGGCCTTAAAAATTCAACAAGGCAAGAGCTTTGGACGCCCGGTCTGCTCCAAGCCGTACAGGCCGAATAAAAAATAATCAAGCTCAGCTCAACTTTAAAACGTCAAAATTTAAAAAAGGTCAGCCAGCATAAAGGCGGTATTACCAAGAATATAGCCCACCCCCAACAGGCTGCTAATCCAGAGTATTCCGCCAACCACATTATACAAGCCAAAGGTCATCAGGTTCATATGCCCGGAACCGGCGGCAAAAGGTCCGAAGGAACGTACAAAGGGAATAAAACGTGCAATCAGGATAGTCTTGCCGCCATGCTTCATAAAATAATGATTGGTTTTGACTATATATTCCGGCTTGAAAAAGCGTGAATGCTCATTGAAGTATTTTAGCCCTAGCGCCCTGCCCGTGTAGTAATTGACGGTATATCCCAGAGTAGAAGCAATGAACAGTAATAAACCGACAGAATGTAAAGTGATCAGGTCCGTCGTCGAGCACAGTGCCCCGATGGCAATTAGCAGGCTGTCGCCAGGCAGGAAAAAGAAAAATACTGAGCCGGTTTCTGCGAAAATCACCAGGAACAGAATCGCATAGATCCATACCCCATACTGGTCCAGCAATAAGGGCAAGGATTGTTCAAGATGAAGTAAAAAATCGAGCATTCGATCTGTCCATTGGGGCTAAAATTGCAAGTTATACGCGGTATTATCTCCAAAAACAAAAAAACAGTCTAATTTTTCAACTAGACTGCCAGGAATTCTGGAGTTGGACTTATTTTAAAAAGCCATTTTCAGCCAGAAATTCCATACTGATTTTTGATTGCTGGGTGGTTTCTGCAGCCTTATCTCCCAGCAGCAAACGCTCGATATAACGGGCCAGCACATCAACTTCCAGATTTACTTTTGTCCCGACTTTCCAGGTACCGATATTGGTCCGCTCAGCTGTATGCGGAATCAGGTTCAGGCTAATGACACTGCCACGTAAATGGTTAATGGTCAGACTGATGCCATCAACGGTGACTGAGCCCTTCTCTGCCAGATATTTGGCAATTTCAGCCGGTGCCGTCACTTCATAATATACCGAGCGGGCATCTTCACGAACGATGGTAATTTCACCCACAGCATCGACATGCCCAGACACAATATGCCCACCAAAACGGGTGGTTGGCAGCATGGCTTTTTCGACATTCACAGGCTGTCCGACTTTCCATTGTCCCAGTGTGGTCCGGTTCAGGCTTTCACGCGACACATCCGCTGCATACCAGTTCTCGCCCCAGTCAATCACGGTTAGGCAAATACCATTGGTGGCAATCGAGTCACCGAGATGTACATCCGACATATCCAGATCGGTCTGAATACGTAAACGCACATCTCCTCCGACACTTTGCAGACTTTCAACTTTGCCCAGACTTTCAATAATACCTGTAAACATCTTTATTTCCTTTTTTATGCGCTTACCACAAGGCCAACTGGGTACTGACCCCGGTTGTATCTACACCGCCCAGCTCTGCATAATGATGCAACTGGCTTAGTAGCTGACGGATGGGTGGGCCTGATTTGGCATGCGTATCGGTAATCACAATGAATTCGAGTACGCGTGCACGTTCTGACTGGCGCTGCTTGCTAACCCGATAACGTGGCACATCCTGGGTTAGCAGAGTCACCCGACCGCGTTTCAGGTTGGCCTGCAATAAATCGGTCGCACTGATATTACCGTCGGTGGAATAACTGGTCAGAATAAAACGTGCATTAATCGTGGCCAGCAAGGTCTCATACGCCTCTTTGGCATACTTGGAAGAGTTGTACTGGCTCGGGCGTTCTTTACGCCAGGCGCGGTCAATACCACTCTTGAAGCCCTTGGTATCTGGTGTCGGCAGATCGACCTGATCCCATAAAGTCAGCGCATTCAGTACATGATAATTACTGCTATAGGCATGCTGGTTATACGGCGGATCCAGATACGCCACATCGACCTCAAAACTGCTCATCTGATTGGCCAGATGTTGGGCATCCACACACCACATTTCAGCGGTCGGCCCTTGATGTTTCTTGTCTTCACAGAAGCGGCTTGGCGTCAGCCAGAGTAAAGATTCAATCCGTTCCAGTGCGGTCTGGGTCTTGCCGCCCCAGCCATGATGGAAACTTTTAAATACGCCGGAAGTATTGCTGACAAAACTAGCTGAATATAATAGCGGTGCCAGCAAAGCACTCATTTCGACATCATCAATTGCACCTTGTGCCTGCCAGGTGGCAATCTGCTGGCGGATCGCATCAATCCGCATCCCGTTACGGCGTTTAAAAAACAAACGGTCACGCGACGGATCATAAATTTCATCATTACGTGGACACAGGTTATGCGTCACCCAGCCTTTGACTTCGGGCAGACGGTTTAGATAATCAATGGCTTTCTGGTAGCCACCCAATTCTTTAAACGCTGGTGCCTCCGTACAGGCCAGCACCGCATGATTCAGGGCATGACTATAGGGTTCCCAGTCATTGGCAATCACCCGGTAACCGTTTTGACGAGCCAAACGTGAGACCACACCAGAGCCAGCAAAGAAGTCGGCAAAAATAGGAGCACGGCCATCAGTACGGTTTAGGGTGCCTGTACTCTCAAGCGCTTCCAGAATTAAATGCAGCAGACGGCGTTTGTTGCCCAGATAAGGAACCAGCTGATGGAAAAGATATTCATCGGTGGTACGCGCCGCATGGCGACGTTTATGATAAACCGTAGACTCTGAACTCATAGTGTCTCTTGAAAAGGAATTAACCTGAAGCGCACATCCTCACCGAAGCGAGTTACATCGCGCAGCTTAAATCGGAGTTGTTCGGCCATACGGCTGAATTCTGCATTAAACATAGTACGTGCAGAACGGCCCAATAGGGTGGGTGCAACGTAACTGATCAATTCATCAACCAATTGTTCTTGTAAAAATGCCGTAGATAAGGTCGCCCCTGCTTCCACCAGCACATCATAAATCTGATACTGCCCAGCCAGCTGAGCCAATAATTGTGTTAAAGGCTGCACTGCTAATTGTAACACACCCAGATCAGCCAGCTCTTGACGGAATGGCCCCATGACCATCACGCTGTCAGGCTGCGCTAGAATTTTCGCTGTCAATGGCAGACGGCCTTGGCGGTCTAGAATAATCCGTTTTGGCTGAACCACCGTGCTCATATCATCAACACCATTAAGATGTCGGACATTTAGCTGGCAGTCATCTGCCAGTACAGTCTCAATGCCGGTCAGGACCGCACCAGAAATGGCGCGCCAATGCTGCACGTCCTGACGCGCCTCGGTTCCGGTAATCCATTTCGATTCACCGGAAGCCATGGCCGTACGGCCATCTAAACTCGAGGCAACTTTAAGGCGCACATAAGGCATCCCGCTGGCCATGGCTTTCAAAAAACCTTCATTTAAGGCGTGGGCTTCTTTCTGAGCGATCCCCACTTCCACTTCAATGCCGGCATCTTGCAAGATCTGTACACCCTTACCTGCCACCAGGGGATTCGGGTCAGGACAGGCCACCACCACCTTGGCCACACCGGCTTCAACCAGCCCTTTGGCACAGGGCGGCGTACGGCCATAATGTGCGCAAGGCTCCAGAGTCACATAAGCGGTTGCCCCACGTGCCTGCTCTCCGGCCTCGCGCAGTGCAAAAACCTCTGCATGTGGCTGTCCGGCTTGGGGATGAAAACCCTGACCCACAATCACCCCATCTTTCACAATCACACAGCCAACATTCGGATTCGGCTTGGTGGAATACTGGCCCTGCCGCGCCAGTTCAATAGCACGATGCATCCAGCTCTGTTCCTGCTTGAATTCAGTCATGTCTGGTCTTGATTTTCACGTAGTTGCATCTGTTCAATCTGACGGCGAAAAGCTTCGACATCCTGAAAATCCTGATAAACCGAGGCAAAACGGACATAAGCGACATGATCCAGCGCGAATAACGACTGCATGACAATTTCACCAATCGTTCGCGACTTCACATCACGTTCTCCCAAGCGACGGATCTGCAACTGGATATCACTGAGTACAGTTTCAATCTGCTCTTGGGTTACCGGACGTTTCTGCAAGGCATGCATCAGAGAACGGCGCAATTTGGCTTCATCAAACGGTTCATTTTTACCATCCGATTTGATGACACGCGGCATCACCACTTCATAACTTTCAAAAGTCGTGAAACGTTCATTACAACTGATACATTCGCGGCGGCGGCGAATCTGACAGCCTTCAGCGGCCAAGCGTGAATCAATCACTTTACTGTCGGCAGTATTGCAAAATGGGCAATGCATAGCGGTTTAATTGAACAAATCCTGTTGAGTCCCGAGTGTAGCAAAATTTGCAAACTTTGTAGAGTCTTACGCAATATATAGAAAAAAAACAGCCCATATGAGCTGTTTTGCACTATATATTGATTATAGAGTATTGATTATTATTCGACACGTTCGCCGTGTTGGCTCAAATCCAGCCCTATGCGTTCATCTTCAGAGCCGATACGAATACCCATGAGCAAATCGAGCACTTTCAGGATCACAAAAGTCATAAGGGCAGAATAAGTGATGGTGGCCAGTACCCCTTCAATCTGAATCCAGAGCTGGCTTATTATATGATCAGGTGCCTGTTCCCCCATAATAAATTCACTGGCGAAGAAGGCGGTCAGGATCGCACCAATAATCCCCCCTACACCATGCAGGCCAAAAGCATCTAGAGAGTCATCGGCTTTCAGGGCACGTTTCAATCCGGTAATTCCCCAGAAGCACACCACTCCCCCTATTAGGCCCATAGCCAGTGCACCGCTGACCGTCACAAAACCTGCTGCTGGCGTAATCACCACCAGACCGGCAACTGCACCTGAAACTGCACCCAGTACAGACCCCTTACCACGCACTACTTTTTCTGTGATTAACCACGAGATGGCTGCAGCTGCCGCAGCGACCTGGGTGACCACCAGCGCATAGCCGGCAGCACCATTTGCTCCGAGCGCCGATCCGCCGTTGAAACCGAACCAGCCAACCCAGAGCAGGCTGGCCCCCATTACTGTCAGGGTCAGATTATGCGGTGCCATCGATTCACGGCCCAGTCCCATACGTTTACCCAACATATAAGCCGCCACCAGACCGGCAATACCGGCATTAATATGCACGACAGTACCACCCGCAAAATCCAGCGCCCCATCATTGCCTAGCCAGCCCCCACCCCATACCCAATGGGTAATCGGTGCATACACCACCACACTCCAGAGGGCAATAAAAGCAATGAAGGCACCAAACTTCATACGCTCTGCAATCGAGCCACTAATAATCGCCACCGTAATAATGGCAAAGGTCATTTGAAAAATCACAAACAGGATTTCAGGAAGTGTGCCGATAAGCGTGTCGGGGCGAATACCGGCCAGCATGAATTTATCCAGCCCCCCCATAAAGCCATTGCCTTCACTAAAAGCCAAGCTATAACCCAGAAAAACCCAGCTCAGGCTCACCACGGCGGCGGCAATAAAGCTATGCGCCATCGTAGAGAGCACGTTTTTCTTACGTACCATCCCACCATAAAAGAGGGCCAGACCGGGAATGGTCATGAACAGGACCAAAGCGGTAGACACCAGAATCCAGGCGGTATCACCTGTGTCTAATGTAGATTCTTTTTCTGTTTCTGTTGGAGTAGTGGCAGCAAGCGCGGTGGGCGCTTGTGTAGAGGTAGCAGGATGGGGGGCATGGCGCAATAAATTATCTGATGTGGAGACCGGTACTGTTGCAGGCTGCTCAGCCCAAGCAACAGAACCGCCCAAAAGTGCGCCCGACAAGCTGAACGCAAGTAGCATATGTTTCATTTGTATCCCCGACCAAGTTTTTTGTGAGTTATTCGATACTCAGCAAACTTCGTGCCAAATTAGACAGCATCTGCACCTGTTTCACCGGTACGGATACGGATCACCTGCTCCAGATTAGTAACGAAAATTTTACCGTCACCGATCTTGCCTGTACTGGCTACACGCGTAATAGATTCAATTACTGCCTCCACCATTTCATCGCTGATCGCGATTTCAATTTTGACTTTTGGCAGGAAATCTACAACGTATTCAGCACCACGATACAGTTCAGTGTGGCCTTTTTGACGACCGAAGCCTTTAACTTCAGTGACAGTGATACCTTGCACACCAATTTCAGATAACGCTTCACGCACGTCATCCAGTTTGAAAGGTTTTACGATTGCAGTTACGAGTTTCATGTTTGTTTTCCTTCGGCTTATTTCACCAGTAAGGTTTTATGTTCAAATTTCATGCCAAGATTTCTAAGGTCGGGGGAAATTAGAAAAATTAACATGATGTTTCTTTATACCCCATTTTATACTTATAACCAGTTGGATTCTGCAAAAATGAAATATTTTTTATGTAGATTATGAGGAGCTGCTGACACTTCATCTATATGGGTGAAGACATATATTTTTTAGTTAATATGAGGCCTACCTAGGCCGTTCAGTCATTTTCAATAGGTGACTCACAACGGTAGAATAACCGCTGCTACAAGAGTGCTGATCGAATCTGCCTATATTTTATCTGAAATACTAGGGTCTCTATTCTGGCAGTGATACACTGTTGCCTCATTTCCATGAGGATGAATCGGACCATGATTGAAACCCTGTTACAAGCGATTTTGCAACAAGTCGAACAGCCTAAAAAAGACTTGGAACACAACCTGCGTGCCTTATTAAATGAAGCCGTGACCAAGATAGATCTGGTCTCTAAAGAAGAGATCGAGCGCCAGCGCACTGCTTTGCAGCATGCCAATCAGCGTTTAAATGAGCTGTTAAAACAGGTTGATGCCCTTGAAGAGAAAATTTCCAACAAAAAATAAGCACCACATCAGTGCACAAAAGACGCCAAACTTATAAAAATAATGCACCCAATTGGAACAATAATATGTCTTTTGCCAAAATTTATACGCGGGGCTTATTCGGCCTACATGCCCCTTTAATTGAAGTCGAAGTTCATGTCAGTTCCGGCATGCCTTCTCTCACCATTGTAGGCCTACCTGAAGCCGCTGTCAGAGAAAGTAAGGATCGGGTACGTTCAGCCATTCTCAATAGTGGTTTTCAGTTCCCGACCAAACGCCTGACCATTAATCTTGCCCCTGCGGATCTGCCCAAGGATGGTTCACGTCTGGACCTGCCGATTGCACTAGGAATTTTAGTGGCCTCGGGCCAGCTTCCTGAAAACTGTACCGATCATCTGGAGTTTATTGGCGAACTGGCACTGGATGGACAATTACGTTCTGTCACGGGCATTTTAAGTATCGCGATTGCCTGTCAGCAGGCACAGCATCAACTGATTTTACCAGGCAGCAATGCTCAGGAAGCCTGTCAGCTGCCCGATATTCAGGTCTTTGCTGCTCATCATCTGAAAGACGTCTGTGAACATCTGGCACAAACCCAACTGCTTCCTCCATTTACCACTCTCCCTTCCGCTCAGCATGCTGCTTATAAATTTGATCTGGCGGATGTGAAAGGCCAGTTAAGACCGCGTCGGGCGCTGGAAATTGCTGCAGCGGGTGGCCATTCCCTTCTGTTCCGTGGGCCACCTGGTACTGGTAAGACTTTGCTGGCATCACGGCTAGCCAGTATTTTGCCGCCACTCAATAGCCAGGAAAATCTTGAAGTCGCCAGTATCTACTCGATTGCCAATACCAGCCATCCGTTTGGACAACGGCCATTTCGTGCTCCTCATCATACTGCTTCTGCGATTGCCTTGGTTGGCGGAGGCTCACATCCTAAACCGGGGGAAATTACCCTGGCACATTTAGGTATATTATTTCTGGATGAATTACCTGAATTTGACCGTAAAGTCTTAGAAGTATTACGCCAACCGCTGGAATCCAAAGAAATCGTAATTTCACGGGCTTCCCGGCAAATCACTTTTCCGGCCAATTTTCAGCTCATTGCAGCGATGAATCCCTGCCCATGTGGCTATGCTTTTCATCAGGACAGTCGCTGCCAATGTTCACCGGACAGTATCAAGCGTTATCAGAACCGGATTTCAGGCCCGCTGCTAGACCGTATTGATCTGCATATTGATGTGCCTCCTTTACAGGCACACGAATTACAGAATACACAAGCCGCGGAAAATTCCGAATCGGTGAGACAGCGGGTGATTGCCGCCTATGAATTACAGATTCAGCGACAAAGTGCCCTGAATATGAGTTTAACTCCTCAGCAACTGGAGCAGTATGCGACTTTGGATCAAACTACCCAAAAGATGCTCGAACTGGCCCAGAAGAAATTAAATCTGTCAGCACGCGGCTATCATCGGGTCTTACGGGTTGCTCGCACTATTGCTGATTTAAATCAAAGTAAAACCATTCAAGGTCAGCACCTGTCAGAAGCGTTATCGTATCGCGGCCAACATCAGCTCTGAATCAAAAAAGGCGACCGATTGTCGCCTTGATACACCTCTGGCTTTCTGTGCTTTAAAAACTGTAGCCCAGAGTAAATACTACTTTATTCTTCTGTTTTTCATCAAAGCGGTCATAACCGCCCAGTATATAATTCATACTGGCGCTCAGCCCTGTCTTGTCAAACTTTTTACTCAAACCGATGTCAAAATGACGAAAGCCAAAATATTCAGCCGTACCTTCAAGATCACCTGATTTTTCGTAAGCATACAGCCCCAATGCGGTATCCAGATTAAAATCCTGCGCTAATGGATGGCGATAAGTCGCTTTAACATAGGTATCACCTGCATTGCCCCAGGTCAGGTCCTCAAGCAAGGTTTGCACAGTCAGACCGAAGTCTTGATAAGTCAAACCCAATAAACTTTCAAAACCATTGGCAGCGCTGGTATCAATATCATAGTAGTAATAATAGGTCAGACCAAGTGTATAGCCCCAGTCTTGCTTCATTGCACGATTGATCCCAAGATAAAGATTATTTTCAAAAGCATTCGGCAAGTTATCGCCATAATCCAGCGTAGAACCCCACCAGCCTGCATACACACCTGAGGCATGCTGATAGTTCAGCCCAGCCTGAAGAGTTGCATTTTTATTTTCAGGTGTATTGGTGATACCGCGCAGGTTATAGCTGGAAAGTATACTGATATTACCGGAAACCCTATGTTCAGCTGACGGTTCTTCCGCCAGACTCAAGCCAGAAACAGCACTGCCTAATCCAACCACCAATGTTTTTAACATGAATTTCATTCTTCCCCCCAAACGCCTCAAGACGTACTTATGCTGATGTAGTGGACTCCAGTTAGGCGATGCAAGAGCTATGCCAATCAGCAGGGTAAAAAGCACAGTCGAATCAAATCAGTTTTTAATTTTTTAATAATAAATGCAGTTTCAAAACGGATAAGAAGCCAGTAAATCCACACATGCTCTTATTCTGCGAAGATTTTTAAATCGTTTTTTTAAAGTCTATTTGGCTTTCAATAGTATTTTTACTGAAGAATAGGCGAACATGGCTGCAGAGTTAAATCTTTATCAATTGTTTACTATTTAAGCAAGTAAAACCTGACATGTAATAACTTTTCAGTGAAAACACGGCCTCATTAAATCGTTTCTCTTATCAACAGCTCGCCAAATTACAACTTAAGTTAATGTTTTTATTAAGTTTTATCTAAAAATTTATGTGGTTTCAACGGCTCTTATATAATTTTCACTAAAGCTTAAAGTTATAAACTTTAGTAGAAAATATTAAATAAAAATGACACTTTTTTAGCTAATCTTATACAATTCCTAAAATTTCCATTCACTTTGTATAAGGCTCTCTCCCCAAATGCAACAGAAAAAAAAATTAGCATTGGCAGTTTTAATTCAATCTGCCCTAGTCTCAACCGCATTTGCCAGTGAGCAAAGCGAATCTAAAGGTTTTGTTGAAGATGCAGAAGGTTCTGTTCTGTTCCGTACGGGTTATTTAACCCGCGATAAAAAAAATGGAGTAGCAGATACCAGTTCATTTGCGCAAACTGCGATTGTTAAACTGGACTCAGGCTTCACGCAAGGAACTGTCGGTTTCGGTGTGGGCATTATCGGAGATGCCTCTTTTAAACTGGGTGAAAACGGACATACTGGAAATGATATGCTCCCTACCCACCCTCAAGATAATCCGGATGGTACTAAAGATGCTTACGACCACTGGGCTCGTGGCGGCGCATATTTAAAAGCTCGCGTATCGAATACTACAGCAACTTATGGTACTCAAGTTCTGGACTTACCTGTACTTGCAAGCAATACTGCGCGTTTAGTGCCTGAGTACTACACGGGTGTATTGGTAGAAAGTAATGAAATTGAAAATTTAAGCTTAACTGCAGGTAAGTTTACAGAAAACCAGCTTTCAGACCAGATCAATTCTGATGGTGCAGAGCTGGATCGTGCTGTGGTATGGGGTGCGAAATACCAATTCAATGACAATTTAAATGCGTCTTACTACGGTACAGATATTAAAGATCGCTTGGACCGCCATTATATTAACACCAACTATAGCTATGCTTTGGCAAATAACAGCACCTTAACGCATGATTTTAGTGGTTACTATACAAAATGGGATAAGGAAGCAAATCAATATCTTTACTCTCAAATTGGTTCACCAGATGATTCATTCGATAATACTATCTTAGCTTTATCTACAACTTATAATCGTGGTCCACATAATGTTATGGTGGCTTACCAACAGAACTTTGGTAACACTGGCTATGACTATGGTTTAGGGACAGGTGTAGGCGATGGCAAACAGAGTATTTACCTGCCTAACTCCTACCTGTCAGACTTCATTGGGAATGATGAAAAATCAGTTCAACTACAGTACACCTTTGATTTTGGTGCTGTAAATGTGCCTGGCCTGTCTTGGACCTCTGCTTTTGTTTATGGCTGGGATATTAAAGCCAGCAACAATGCAGGGACTATGATCAGTGATAACGAGCATGAGCGCGAATTCTTTAACCAGGTGAAATACACTGTTCAGTCTGGTTTTGCCAAAGATACAAGCTTACGTCTTCGTCATTCTTACTATCGTGCAAGCGATGCCTATGAGACCACTTACATCGGTGATACCAACGAATGGCGTATCTGGTTAGATATTCCTGTGAAACTATTCTAAGTTGCTCGAATCTCAAGCCATAAAAAAACCTGCACATTGTGCAGGTTTTTTAATTTAAGCTTTAAGATTTAAAGACCTAAACTAACAAGAAAATCTATTATTTATTGGCTTCTGCATAAGCTGCAATTGAGTCCAGTACTTCTTGTTTTGCAACATCCGCACCTTCCCAACCGCTCAGTTTTACCCATTTTCCTGGCTCTAAATCTTTATAGTGCTGGAAGAAATGCTCGATCTGGCTAATCAATAGCGGAGGAAGATCGGTATATTCTTGAACATCTTTATAAATTGGAGTCAGTTTGTCATGTGGAACTGCAACCAGTTTCGCATCAATACCGCCATCATCTTCCATATTCAATTTACCGACTGGACGGCAACGAATCACAGAGCCTGGCTCAACCGGATGTGGAGTAACAACCAGCACGTCTAATGGGTCACCATCCAGTGATAATGTATTCGGTACATAACCGTAGTTTGCTGGGTAGAACATTGCTGTACCCATAAAACGGTCAACAAATAACGCGTCAGAATCTTTATCGATTTCATATTTGATCGGTGCTGCATTGGCAGGAATTTCGATAATCACATAGATGTCGTTTGGCGCATCTTTACCTGCTGGGATATTGCTGTAGCTCATAGCGTCACTCTTTAACAAGTTATATCTTTGAAAAAATCGCCACAATTATAACGGTTTTTGCAGATTTTTTTTGGTTTTAGCCGAGGGAACTGCAAATATGTTGAGCCATTCCGGATTTAGTTAGACGATCTTGATAATTAATAGCAATAAAGTAATCGGGCACAGGATTGACAGCAGCCAGACGATAGACCTTAAAGTCGCCCAGTTGGCCAAATAGCAGATTCCGTACAACACACGAAACACCAGATAGGCAATGCCGAAAGTCATCACCAGTTTTTGTGAGATGACCATATATTCAGCTAATAAAATTGCAGCAATAAATAAAGGTAAACTTTCAAAGCTGTTTTGCTGGGCAGCATGGGCCCGACTGGCCAGTCCTGTCGCTTTGTCTAAAAATACTCTTGGATTCTGATTGTCTTTGGCACGAAAACCAGCAGATTTTTTGGCGATAAAGGTAAAGACATAAGGTAAAAGGCAGGCGGCCAAAATGAGATAGATAATCCCACTAATGCTGTACATCGTTTTTTCTCTTACAGGCTTTTATCGCTATCATAACATGGCATTTAGTGAATAAATTTTGTTAAATAGGGTGTTTTTATAAATATTGAAGGCTTCACGATGGTTGCACCTGATCAAAATGAAATGTTTGAGGTTCTCGAGAAACAACGTCAACATCAACGTCAAGTGGATCGTGTCTTAAAAATTGTCCTGCCAATTGTGGCTTTTTTACTGACGGTCATTTGTGCCAATATGAATGTCTGGTCTACCCTGTTCACTTTTGTTGTGTTATGGGTTGGCTTTTATGCGGTCGGAATCAAGCGCTTGCCGCTCTGGCACTGGATCATCGCCCTGCTGGTCTATTGTTTACTGGATAATATTCTCAGCTATGGTGAATTTCACCAGAAAGGCTTTACCCGTCAGTTTGGGGCCATGTTTATTTTTCTGGGAATTGTCGGTGTAGGCCGGCCCTATTTTGATCGCTGGTTAATGAAAAAATAATCCATCAGAAAAAAGCGCCTTGAGGCGCTTTTTTCTTGGATAACTTAAGCCTTGGCTGAGTTAAGCAGTTTTACGTAGATCTTTGCGCAGGATTTTGCCGACGTTGGATTTCGGTAATTCATCCATAAACTCGACATAACGTGGACGCTTATAACCGGTCAGATTTTCTTTAGCATACGCCAAGATTTCTTCAGTCGTTAAAGACGGATCTTTTTTCACCACAAACAGTTTTGGCACTTCACCCGATTTTTCATCAGGCACACCAATAGCAGCCACTTCCAGAACTTTTGGATGCTTGGCAACCACCTCTTCAATTTCTGAAGGATAGACGTTAAAACCGGATACCAGAATCATGTCTTTTTTACGGTCAACAATCTTCACATAACCACGTGAATCCATCACACCTATATCACCAGTGCGGAAATAGCCATTCACCATGACTTTGGCTGTTTCATCTGGACGGTTCCAGTAGCCTTTCATCACCTGAGGACCACGGATCGAAATCTCACCCTGCTCCCCGATTGGCACTTCATTGCCGGCATCATCCAGCATGGCTACGTCAGTTGATGGTAATGGAATACCAATCGTGCCGCTAAATTCTTCAGAGGCTGGCGGGTTTGCAGTTGCAACTGGAGACGTCTCCGACAGGCCATATCCTTCAATGATATTGGTACCGGTTACTTTTTTCCATGCTTCTGCGGTTGATGGCAGAACTGCCATACCACCGCCCATAGCCATCTTCAGACGGCTATGATCCAGCTGCTTGAATTCTTCATTATTCACCAGCGCATTAAACAGGGTATTAACTGCCGGGAAGAAAGTTGGCTGGTATTTACGCAATTCTTTCATCACTGCCGGCAGGTCACGCGGGTTTGGAATCAGGACATTCGCCTGACCTTTGTACATACCGTAAAGTGCACACACCATGAAGGCAAAGATATGATAGAGCGGCAACGCACAGAAAATACGGTCATCTGGCTGCCCATCCTGTGCACCAAATTTACTCTGGAAAATTCCATCACACTGCAACATGTTGGCCACCAGGTTGCGATGGGTCAGTTCTGCTCCTTTAGACACCCCTGTGGTACCCCCGGTATATTGCAGCACTGCGGTATCATTGAGAGTCAATTCAGGACGTTTATAATTGTTCGGACTGACCTTGTTGATTGCTGTGTTGAACTTCACATGCCCAGGAATATTCCAGGCTGGAATCTGCTTACGCACCGAACGTAACACAAAGTTGACCAGCGTACCTTTTAAGGTACCCAGCATGTCACCCACAGAAGCAACAACCACATGCTTGACTGGAGTCTTACCAATAATGGCCTGATAAATAGATGCGAAATTTTCAATAATTACCAGTACTTCAGAACCTGAGTCATTTAACTGATGTTCAAGTTCACGTGAAGTGTAAAGCGGATTCACATTCACCAGTACCAAACCAGCGCGGAATACCCCGAGTGCCACGACTGGATATTGCAGAACGTTTGGCATCATGACTGCCACACGTGTACCTTTTGCCAGCCCCAAGCTTTGTAGATAAGTTGCAAATTTACGGCTAGCTTCTTCCAGTTCATTGAAAGTCATCACTTTATCCATAAAGATAAAGGCATCACGTGAACCAAATTTCTGGAAGTTACGTTCAAAAATATCTATCAATGAAGTATTTTCTGCTGGTAATTCTACAGTTTCCGGAATCCCTGTTTTTTGGTATTCAGCGAACCAAATTTTTTCCATAATCCCAATCTCTCCAATCATAATCCTTAGAATTTCAACTGTTTTTTTCAATTCCGCCTGTCGTTTTTAGACTTGTATGTGTGCGGCCTTGCATCCATCTTGTCGAATCGTTGCTCATATATAACGTATTTTATAAGATGGATGCTAGTATTATCTTTGAATCAACAGTTTATTTGCTTTTTGATATCCACGCGGTAAAAGGTGTCCTTTTGCTCCCCGCTTGCCTATATACTTTTGCAAATCGTCCCCTTTTAATTTTAATTGCTGCTGTCCTGCAAAGACTTGAAGCATTTCATCCAGATTCAATATTGCCATGGATAAAACCTGATCCTTATCCTCGAGTTGTATCAGTTTATTACCTTTACCCTTGTTCAGTACAGGCAATTCTGACAACTCTACCAGCAGCAAACGGCCGGCAGAACTGAGCAGTGCAAGATAGGCTGCACTGTCAACTGACTGTACTCTCATGATCTGCGCGCCTTCTGACAAATTCAGGAAAGCTTTGCCAGCTTTGGCATTGGTATCCAGCTGCTTGGCTTGGGTTTTAAAGCCATACCCCTTGCTGCTGATTGCCAGAATTTCAGTTTCATCTTCCGCCACCAAGACCTGCTTGAAACCTACTCCACTTGCCGGAGAAAGTTTTGAACTGAGAGGCTCACCCAGTCCGCGTGCTGAGGGCAGACTGTTGATTGGCAAGGCATAGCTGCGTCCCGTTTCATCCAGTACATAGACCCGCTGATTGGATTTGCCTTGTGCATGGCTAAGATACTGGTCTCCGGCGCGATAGTTCAGTTTCTCGGCATCGACTTCATGACCTTTGGCGCAGCGAATCCAGCCAGCCTCTGACAACACCACCGTCACTGGATCGGCAGGCAACATTTCCGATTCATCAATGGCAGCAGCTTCAGCCCGCTGTACGATCGGCGAACGGCGATCATCCCCGAATTTTTTGGCATCTTCTTTCAGTTCAGAAATGATCAGGGTCTTTAAAGACTCCGGATTGGCCAGCTGTTCACGAATAACTGCGGCTTTGGCTTCCAGTTCTTCCTGTTCACGGCGTAGTTCCATTTCTTCAAGTTTGGCCAGATGGCGCAGTTTAAGCTCAAGAATGGCTTCAGCCTGAATCTCATCTATCTGGAAACGCGCCATCAGTACCGGTTTAGGTTGATCCTCTTCACGAATAATCTGAATCACTTCATCAATATTCAAATAAGCAATGATCAAGCCACCCAGGATATGCAGACGTTTTTCAATCTTGTTCAGATGATATTGTAAACGGCGGGTGACTGTCGTTTTACGGATTTCAATCCATTCCAGTAAAATACGGCGAATCGATTTTACCTGTGGACGGCCATCGGCACCGATCATGTTCATATTGACGCGATAACTAGATTCCAGATCAGTGGTGGCAAATAAATGGCTCATTACCGATTCGGCATCAATACGATTGGAACGTAGCACAATCACCAGACGCGTCGGGTTTTCATGATCCGATTCATCACGCACATCGGTCACCAGCGGCAGTTTTTTTGCCTGCATCTGGTCAGCAATCTGGGTAATGATTTTAGAGCCGGATACCTGATAAGGCAGCTCGGTAATCACGATTTCATTTTTATCAATCGTATACACGGCGCGCATCCGGTAACTGCCACGACCAGTGGTCTGGATTTTAAGCAGTTCTGCTGGCGGGGTGATAATTTCCGCTTTGGTCGGCAGGTCAGGAGCAGGAATATACTCTGCAATTTTGACATCGGTCAGATTCGGATTACGAATTAAAGCGATGGTACCTTTTACCACTTCACGCAGGTTATGCGGTGGAATATCGGTGGCCATCCCGACTGCAATCCCAGTAGTGCCATTGAGCAGAATATTTGGCACACGTGCAGGCAGATTGACCGGCTCTTTCATTGAACCATCAAAGTTGTCCTGCCAGTCACAAGTGCCCTGCCCCAGCTCGGATAACAGCAGCTCGCTGTATTGTGACAGCTTGGCTTCAGTATAACGCATCGCAGCGAAAGACTTCGGATCATCCGCTGAACCCCAATTGCCCTGTCCTTCAATGAACGGATAGCGATAACTAAAAGGCTGAGCCATCAATACCATGGCTTCATAACAGGCTAAATCACCATGCGGATGATATTTCCCCAATACATCGCCCACGGTACGTGCAGACTTTTTCGGCTTGCTGGTCCATTTCAGTCCCAGCTCGCTCATGGCATAGACAATACGGCGCTGAACCGGTTTTAAACCATCACTAATATGGGGTAATGCACGGTCCATGATCACGTACATGGCATAGTTAAGATATGCCTGTTCAGTAAACTCTGCTACGGAACGGTTTTCTGTCGCATGATGCGCAAGGCTTGTCATAACAACCTATAGTCCTAAAATTCGTTTTTGTATCAATTAATGTTTCTTATGCTAAATCGCGGCTGTGAGCTGCACAAGGGCATCAGCCTACACAGCGCGACAAATCGTGTCTTATGGGCTAAAAATATCCATTTTGCAGGGTCTGAGCAACCAGAAATTCGCGCTGCTACAATCCCATAGATTCCAGTGTACGGCCTTTGGTTTCTTCGCCGAGGATTAAAATCACCAAAGCCACCAGAATCAACACCCCGGTAAACATGGTAAATACATAACTGAAACCGCTTGGCATGGTCATTAAATGGGTTACTGCAAAGGGCGCCACAATACCGCCAAGACGGCCAATTGCCCCGGCCCAGCCTGAACCGAAAGCACGGATATTGGTAGGATACTGCTCTGGTGTATAGGTATAGAGCACTCCCCAAGCCCCCAGGTTAAAGAAGGACATCAAACAGCCCCAGACCACAATTTCAGTGACACTGCCGGACTGGCCAAAGAAATAAGCTGAAAGTGCACACATGCCGATAAAGCCCGCCAGCGTCAGTTTGCGCCCCAGTTTCTCCACCAGCCAGGCCGCCACCAGATAGCCGGGTAATTGGGCCAGAATCATGATCAGCACATATTCAAAAGACTGCACAATACTATAGCCTTCTTTGACCAGCAGACTCGGTAACCAGGTAAAAATACCGTAATAGGAAAAAATAATCCCGAACCAGATCAGCCAGAGCATCAGGGTCCGGCGGGCAAATATCCCTGACCACAATTGGCTAAAGGAAATATTCTGTTTTTCTGCCACCGGTTTGACCTCAAAGATTTCAATAACCTCGACCCCACATTGCGCTTCAATCTTTCTCACCAGTGCATGCGCTTCATCCAGACGGCCCCGATTAATCAAAAACGGAATGGACTCTGGTACCATTTTCCAGATCACAATCGCATACAGGGCCGGAATTCCACCAACCAGAAATGCGGTATGCCAGTCAAAAGTTGGAATTACGAAATAGGCAATCAGTGCGGCACACAACCAGCCCAGCCCCCAGAAACTTTCCAGCAAGACAATAAACCGGCCACGCACATGCGCCGGAATATATTCACTGACCAAGGTTACGGCCACTGGAAGTTGCCCGCCCAGGCCCAAGCCCACCACAAAACGGCAGACCAGTAACCAGGTCAAATTAGGTGCAAAGGCACAGGCCGCAGTTGCCAGACTGTAAACCACCAGAGTCCCGGCAAACACGGTTTTACGGCCCCAGCGATCAGCCAGGCCTCCTGAGCAGATCGCCCCAATTGCCATTCCCACAAAACCGATAGAAACCACCCAGCTTTTTTCATCCGCGCTCATCTGCCAGTCTTCTGCCATTTTGGCCAGAATAAAGGAGATTAGTCCGGTGTCCATAGCATCAAACATCCACCCCAGTCCAATCACTACGAGTAAGGTATAGTGAAATTTACCGATTGGTAGGCGTTGCAAGCGGGAAACTAAGTCCATAATCAATCTCTGTGCAGGTGAACGGAAACCACTGTTTTCCCAACAAAAGTAGGAGCGAGTTTATTTTTATACTCTGCATTAAAGCAGAAGCGAGCCGATCCGACTCGCTACATCAAGAAAAACCGACAAAATCAAGAAGCGTCTTTGGAAGAAGCAGATTGCTCATCATTATCTTTATAAATGAATTTTGGCATTTCCAGTCCAAAATAAATGGCAATCAGGCGCAGGCTAAAACCAAAAATCAGGGTTGAAATGACGGTAACTTCCAGCGACATGCCGATATGGGTACAAAGCCAGTAGAAAATGACCGATACAAAGGAAATACTGGCATACAGTTCGCGACGGAACACCAGCGGCACATCATTACATAAAATATCGCGTAAAATACCGCCTGAAACTCCGGTCAATACACCGGCCACGGCGCTGACCACAAAGCCATGTCCCATTTCCAAAGCAATTTGACAGCCAATAATGGTAAAGCCAATCAGTCCCAGAGCATCTAAGATCAGGAAAATATTACGCAGATGACGCATCCATTTGGCAATCAGGATGGTCACAAAGGCTGCGCAACAGGTCAGCACCAGATATTCAGGATGTTTCACCCAGGTCAGGGGATAATGCCCCAACAGCACATCACGGACCGAACCACCGCCAAGTGCCGTAACACAGGCAATCAGCATCACCCCAAACCAATCCATACTGCGCTGACCAGCGGACAATGCCCCGGTCATCGCTTCTGCGGTAATGGCAATAATATAGATTATGAGCAACAACATCGCCCTGCTTCCACCTGAGGCTTTGAGATGGCAGATATTCTAAGCTAAATCACTCGAAAAGTTATAGAAATTGCTCACAACATTGTTTAAGTTTTTTCCCTGAACCACAAATACAGGGCTGCTTCATGGTCAGCCTCTGCTCTAACGTCGGATCTAGAAAATACCAGCGTCCGGCCTGTTTAACAAAATGTGAAACTTCATGATGAACCTGGACCTGTTTGCCATCATGGAAATGGGCCTTAAATTCGACCAGCGCATGGCTTTTATCCAGTTTCTCATTGGTCTGTACAATGTCCAGCTGTAGCCACTGATTCGAGACACTCCAGTCACGAATGGCGGGAATATCCAAAGCCTGCTGTTGCCCTAAAGCAGTCGTAGACTGAATATAGTCAATCTGCTGTCTGGCAAAAGCACTATAGCGGGAACGCATCAGCTGTTCTGCCGTGATAGCCGCTTGCTGTCCTTTATGCAGCGGCTCACAACAGCTTTCATATTCACCCAATCCGCAAGGACATCCTGACATGTTCATTTCTCATAAAAAATAGCCCGTTGAAGCGAGCTATTTTATCAAAGTTTCAATTCCAGATTTGCTGCCGAAGCCATTTAATCTGAACTTGGTACCTGAGGAATAATATGCACCTTCTCGATTTTATGGCCATCCATGGTCACCACCTCAAAGATATGACCATCGGCGGTAAATTTCTCGCCATTTTCTGGCAAACGCCCCATATGGAACAGGATATAACCAGATAAAGTCGAATATTCTTCCAGCTCATTCACCAGGTCACGGTCCAGAAGTAGCGAAACATGCCGAATATCAATTGAACCTTCAAGTAACAGGCTGCCATCTTCCAGACTTTCTGCCGAGGCTTCCAGTGTATCTTCATCCGGGAATTCACCAGCAATTGCTTCCAGCACATCAATTGGCGTGGCGATCCCTTCAATAGAACCATACTCATTCAGGACCAGTGCCATTTGTAAGGGTGCCTGACGCAGTTGATCCATTACCATTAAAACCTGCACATTTTCATGCACGATGACTGGCTCTCGCAGATGCTTTTTAAAGTCAAGCAGGCCAGTTTCAATATATTCATTCAAGACTTTATGGGTCAGCACCACACCGGCGATATTGTCCAGCTCGCCATGTGCCACGATCAGACGCGAATGGCTCATGTTCAGCAGCTGGTTCTTGATACTGTCCTCGCTTTCATCCAGATTAATCCATTCCAGTTCAGGACGTGGAGTCATGACCGACTTGACCGGACGCTCGGATAATCCCAATACGCCCTGCACCATCACGCTGTGATAGACGCTGTTTTCGCTATCAAACACCTCATCGGCAAATGCACGGGTCGCCAGCACATCTTCAGGCTCAGGATGATCTGTATCTTTGGCCGGTTTTCCGCCCAGCATTCGCATCACGGCTGAAGCCGTACGATAACGCAAGTCAGTCGTTGTCACCATTTTTTCCTGGTTACGTCGCATGGTCTGGTTGACAAATTCCACGATAACCGAGAAGCCAATCGCCGCATACAGATAGCCTTTTGGAATATGGAAACCAAAACCTTCGACCACCAGCGAAAAGCCGATCATCATCAGGAAACCCAGACACAGAATGACCACGGTTGGATGTTTATTGACGAAATCCATCAGGGCTTTGGAAGCCCACAGCATAATGCCCACCGCGATAACCACCGCAATCATCATAATAGACAGATGATCAACCATGCCGACTGCGGTAATGACACTGTCGAGTGAGAACACGGCATCCAGCACCACAATCTGTACGATGACCATCCAGAAGACTGCATGTACCGGATTTTCTTCTTTCACATGCGGTTTGGATTCAATCCGCTCATGTAACTCCATGGTGCCTTTAAACAGCAGGAACACCCCACCAAACAGTAAGATCAGGTCACGTCCTGAAAATGGATGTTCCAGAATATGGAACAGCGGTTCGGTTAAAGTCACCACCCAGGCAATTGAAGCCAGCAGCACCAGACGCATTAACAAGGCCAGCATCAAGCCGACGATACGGGCGGTATTCCGTTGCTCTGGCGGCAATTTTTCCGCCAGAATGGCAATAAAAACGAGGTTATCAATCCCGAGAACAATCTCAAGAACAACCAGGGTGAGCAAGCCTACCCACGCAGACGGGTCTGACATCCATTCAAAAATCATGGGTGAACCTCCTGAAGATCAGTGAGTCCCTGTGTGCTGATGCCAAACTGCGGTTCAGCTTGATTATTCTGTGTTGTGTTATGGCGATAAATCTGCTTAAAGCGCCAACTTCGACTACCCATGTAAGTTCTATTGTTGTGAAACAGATTTTCAGTATAGCAAGATCAATCTGAATTTCATCAGTTTTCATGCAAGCTACACAGATTCGGAGCGAATCACGCCCAGATCAACGAGCGACTCATGGAATTGTCATATTTTTTTATTAAGTTGCAGCCGCCAGAGAAAAAAATGATAAGGTGAAGAAAATAAATGCAAAGTGTAAAAGAAATGACCGATTATTTTAAAGATAACTCCCCCAAAACAACGCGTCCTCTGGTCGCCCTTTATTGTGGTTCTCGTGCCGGAAATAAACCTATTTATCAGGAAAAAGCCATTCAACTCACCCAAGGACTGGCCGAACACGGTTTTGGCCTGGTATATGGCGGTGCCAGTATTGGCCTAATGGGCCAAGTGGCTGACACCATGATTCAGCATGGCGGAGAGGCAGTGGGAGTCATTCCCGAATTCATGCTGGATTACGAGATTGCCCATCATCAGCTGACCGAACTGCATATTGTGACCAGCATGCACCAGCGCAAAGCCCTTATGGCAGAACGTGCTTGTGCTTTTGTGGCCTTACCCGGCGGTCTGGGCACGTTTGAAGAAATTCTGGAAATTGCCACCTGGGGCCAGCTCAACCAGCACCAGAAACCGATGATGCTGTATAACGTGAATGGTTTTTATGATCCGCTGATTGCCCAGCTTGATCTTGCAGTACAGGAAGGCTTCTTGCCACCCCAACACCGTGCCAAACTGATTGTGTGTGAACACGCTGACCAGATTTATAACAGCTTGCTGAATCTGGATACGCCAAAACGCTTTGTTGGCTAAGTCTTCCCGCATCAAAAAGCGGGCCTGATGCCCGCTTTTTGATGCCTATATTTTTACAATTTTCAAACCGCTTAACCCGAAATCAGATTGTAGAACCACGGCAAGGTCGTCGCCAGAAATATACTGATTGCCAGACCTAACATCAGTTTCATGGCATCTTTGCTGACATTGCGGGAAGTACGGTGCTTGTTGACTTCATTAATTAGCATCGACATGGCAAATTCACGACCGGCCAGCAGTCCCAGGAATACCCAGGTAGTACTCATCGGGATATTGCTCCACTCTTTAAACACCAGCAGAATAAGCGCATACATAAAGTCAATGATGGTGGCAGCACGTACATCGGTCACGCCGGTTTTGGTATCGACAATATTCTGGATGGCGCCACCACGCTGATACAGGATGACACCCAGCAGCAGAACAAAAACAGAAATGGCAAATAGCAGGAATTCAAACGGCACCTGACGCGGCACATACACAAAGATATTGGCCAGATCCTGAATCAGCCACTGGCTCCACAGGAATGCCGTTGACAGCCATTGTAAGGCCACCCACAAACGGGAATGCTGCTGATCACGGGTTTCACTAAAATAAACCGACAGCTTGTTCACTACAAAGCGGTAGATGATGATTGCGGCAAAAAAAGCCACCGCATAGCCCATCATGGACTTGGTCAGCATTGAACCCAGACTGCTTGGGGAGAAAATTGTCAGCACCAGGAATGTGGTACTGACCGGAATACCGTATTTGGTCAGGAGAATCAGGAGCAGAGGCGGCACGACATAGAGCCAGGTAATACCACCCTCAGGGAAAGGAATCGTTTCCAGACGCCCATAAGAGGCATCCCCGACACCAGAGCTATACCAGCCGTAGATCAATACCACGACCAAAATAGTGCTGATATAAATCCACAGCAGCCACCAGGGACGGTGGGAGTTTGACGAAATAAAAGTACCCAAGGTTTGGGGTACGTCATTCCCGACAATTGAATAGGCAGCTAAACAAAAGCCAATTACCATTAAAATTTCAATAGTCATAAAAAAAGAAGCCTATATCATCTGTGGACATTCACGAACCTATCGCTAACCCACCATAAAATTGTGACAATACTATGGCATCTTTATGACAGTTTAGTGAAAGCATTTGATTCTTTCAGTAAAAAAGAACCGGTTGTTTTAGCGCCTATTTATACTGGAAATTTAATTCTTATTTTAAGGTGATTGAGATAGCTATGATGCTCAATAAGGACTCATCTGTATAATAACTTCATCCGTTCCGGTTTTACAGGGCTTTTGCATAAACGCCTGGCCATGCCGCATACGGCCCACTGTCACTCGATTTTATACTTCAGCTTTATTGGAAACCTCAACAATCTGCTCTCGGTCACTCCGCTGCGCACACTGTTTATTTACTGTTTTGTGACCACATCGTGTAAGAAATATTGTCTACTTTCCCACCGTCCTGCACTTTGCTTTACACTATAATTCAATTACATATTTAGACTTAATTGCCCAGAATCAATCGAATGAATGCCACGCCGACTCATCAAGCCCTGCAACCCGAATTCAGACTCTTGGTCTTGCTGGTCTCTATCGGTTTTTTTATGCAGGGTCTGGACACCACCATTATTAATACTGCGCTGCCTGCCATTGCAGCCAACCTGCAGGAAGATCCGCTACGGATGCACAGTGTGGTGGTGGCCTATGTCCTGTCCGTTGCTGCCTGTATTCCGCTGAGTGGCTGGCTGGCCGACCGTTTTGGAGTCAGAAATACATATTTTACAGCGATTATTATCTTCTCTTTGGCCTCACTGGGCTGTGCCTGGTCAGATAACTTGAACGAGTTGCTGGTCTACCGAGTGTTTCAGGGCATCGGTGGTGCCCTACTACTTCCCGTCGGACGACTGGCGATGCTGAAGATTATTCCGCGAACCCAGTTTTTATCAGCCATGAGTCTAATGAGTCTGGCCGGGCTCATTGGTCCCTTGATTGGTCCCACCTTAGGCGGCTGGATGGTTGAATATCTCTCTTGGCACTGGATTTTTCTGATCAACCTCCCTATTGGTTTAATAGGGGTACTGATTACCTTTAAAGCCATGCCCAATGTAACTGAAGCTGCGGTACAGCCTTTTGATTTTTTTGGTTTTCTCTTACTGCTCATCGCCATGATTGGTCTGTGCCTGGGGATTGAAAATTTTGCTAGCCCGCAATATCCACTTTGGTGGAGTTTGGGGCTGATCGGGGGCGGTTTACTGAGCAGCCTCATGTATGCCTATCATTCGCATATGCATCAAAATGCCCTGTTTCGTAGCAATCTGTTTAAAAACCGGATCTATTCAATTGGCATCCTGGGCAACTTCTTTGCCCGCTTAGGGGGTAATGCAATTCCTTTTTTACTGCCTTTAATGCTGCAGGTGGCTTTTGGCTTTGAACCCTTCATTACAGGCTTGCTGATGATTCCGGTGGTACTCGGATCTTTGGCCTCCAAACCGATTATCCGCAAAATCATCCAGCGCTTGGGTTATCGCCGGGTTCTGCTGGTCAACACCCTGATGGTGGGTCTGTGTATTGCCAGCTTTGCCCTGACGACGGCAGAGACCCCAATCTGGCTCAGGGCCATTCATTTCTTTATTTTTGGGATTCTGAACTCTCTGCAATTTGTCTCGATGAACACCCTGACCTTAAAGGATTTAAGCCAGCAAGATGCAAGCAGCGGTAACAGTTTCCTGTCAATGATCATGATGCTGTCGATGAGTATCGGGGTCGCACTGGCAGGGACACTGGTGAATATGCTGAGTGCCTATTTTGGCCCCGAGCAGCTAGACAGTGCTTTCCATGTGTCTCTCATCTGTCTGGGTGCCATCAATATTATTGCCGCGTATATTTTTTGGCATATCCCCAAAAACACCTTGGTCTAGGGCACAATATGAGTTCAATATTGGCAGCTCCAGACAGGGCATAATTCAGCATGAAAGCAGCTCCCCCTTCCGCGTTCTGGAAAAAACACTCCGTAATAGCAACTGGGCTGCTGCTGACTTGCGTGCTAGGCACGGGACTCTATGTTTTCTTCCTTAAACAGCCCTCTGCGCATGCGGCGGACTATCCTGTTCATGGTTTTGATGTATCCCATCATCAAAAAGAAATTGACTGGAACCAGATTCCGAAACAGAAGTATCAATTTGTCTATCTAAAATCGACCGAAGGCGGTGATTTTAAAGATAGTCGGTTTCAGCACAACTGGCTCACAGCACGTGAACAAGGCTTTTTGGTGGGGGCTTATCATTTTTACCGGCTCTGCCGGGATGGCGCAATTCAAGCACAGAATTTTATCGACACAGTGCCCTATAAAAGCGATGCACTACCACCTGCGATTGATCTGGAATATGACAGCACGTGTATTCAGCACTATTCCAAAGAGCAGCTGCTCAACCAAATCCAGATCATGCATGACAGGTTAAAAAACCATTATGGCAAGCAGCCGATCTTTTATGTGTCTAAGTCATTTTATAATCTTGTGCTGGCAGGCTCTTTTGCAGAGGTTCCGCTCTGGGTACGCGAATATCAAGATTTGCCCGACCTAAAGGATCAACCCCACTGGACTTTCTGGCAGCATAGTAGCCAAGGTAAAATTCCCGGTATTCACACCTCGGTGGACCTGAATGTCTTTTATGGTTCAAAACGAGAATGGAATCAATTTTTAGAACAAAATGGTATTCCTCCTCAGAAGCAGTCCGCACCTTTCATCCAGCAATAGCTTTACTCCGCCCGGTTTAGAGTTTAACCTTGCTCACGGTCCTACATCCAAAAATTATTCATCTGGCCTAAGATTCTGGAAAAGCTTAGATGGCCACAGAGCGCCCCATTGAGTGGAGCCGCACCTTATTTAGCCACACTTGTTCTTTCCAAGCCGGACAAAGCCACTTAAGATCTTGGATATGCGCAAAATTATTCATATCGATATGGATGCTTTTTATGCCTCGGTCGAGCTGCGTGAACGTCCAGAATTACACCACTTGCCTGTAGTAATCGCTGCACATCATCCCCGGGCGGTGGTGGTGGCTGCCTCCTATCCTGCCCGGGAGTTTGGCCTGCGCTCTGCCATGTCCATGACTCAGGCCCGTAAGCTTTGTCCTCAGGCGATTGTGATTGAGCCAGATTTTGCCAAATATCGTCAGGTATCTACAGAAATTCATCAGATTTTACAGTCCTACAGCAAAATTATTGAACCTCTCTCTCTAGATGAAGCCTATCTGGATGTGACTGAAAACCTGCAACAGATACCGAGTGCAACTGAAGTTGCCATGCGTATTCGGGCAGATATTTTTCAAAATACAGGACTGACTGCGTCTGCTGGTGTGGCACCCAATAAGTTTCTAGCCAAAATTGCCTCCGACTGGCACAAACCCAATGGCATTTGTGTGATTAAACCCTCCCAAGTACAGCGTTTTATTCGGGATCTTCCACTCAAGAAAATTCCGGGAGTCGGCAAGGTCACTCAGGAAAAGCTGAAAAACTTAAATCTGAATACTCTGGGCGATTTGCAGCAGGTTGAAGAGACGGTGCTAATTCAGCATTTTGGTAAATATGGACAACGCCTGTTTTTATATGCCCAAGGGATTGATGAGCGGCCGGTAGAAGCAGAACGGGAACGTCAACAAATTTCCAAAGAAATAACTTTTGATGAGGATCTGTATTTATCCGAATGCCTGCCTTATTGGCAGTCCTTAATTGCCCAGCTCTGGTATAGTCTGGACAAAAAGCGGCTCACTGCTCGTGGCGTCACGGTTAAATTAAAAATGAAGAACTTTCAGATCATGCAACACAGCAAGAGCTTCAGGCAGCTGCTGCGTAGTCCGCAGGAACTGGAGCAGGCCTTAACTTTATTGCTGCAAGAGATGCATCTTGATCCCCAGCTCCAGTTCCGGCTGATCGGACTCGGTGTCTATCAGCTTGCCGCCCATGAAATGGAGAGCCAACTCAGCCTGCTTTAAGCCGGTTTTGTACAAGTTTTAGACACTGGTTTAAAAATACCGCAACTTTATTTTCACATTTTGTTTTTTTAGAGTAATCTATCTGCGCAATGCATTATCCATGTATATGCCGAGATGCTGAAAATCACCTTTACTTTCAGCATAATGTCCTGTGATTGGCGTGACGACCAAATCCGAAGATTACAGGGCAACTCTGATATAGCGCATGGAATGCCCTCGATAAATCCCCCCCTCTATTGTTCAAGAACAACCTGCGCGTAAAGCAGCACTCTCCACTTTCATTGGTCTGTAGCCGGCTGCTAGGATTTTCTCGCCTACAGCACTGTTGACCACCCGCATGTTTCAAGACCCGTTTTTCCACAGTACTGGCGGCGGTTTTATCCTATTTATTGCGTATCCTTAGTGATTTGGGCAGACGGTTCATGGCATGATGTAGCGATCTATCTAACGGCAGGTTGTCTACTCACCCGTCTGGTAGCAGCCTTGATACCCAAAACACAGGATTCACTCATGTCTGTTCAACGTTTGCATGTCTCCCAACGCTTTTCTGAGATTGCCATTGCCGGCAATCTGGTTCATCTGGCTGGTCAATTGGCCACAGACCTGAGTTTAGATATTCGAGGTCAAACCCAGCAGACTCTAGATCTCATTGACCAGTTCCTGGCAGAGGCGGGTACTGATAAAAGCCAAATCATGTCCGTGATTATTTATCTTAAAGATATTGAACAAGATTATGCAGCCTTTAATGAAGTCTGGGATGCCTGGGTTGCAGATATTCAGGCCTTGCCTCGTACCTGCGTAGAAGCCAAGCTGTATGATCCACAAGTGTTGGTGGAGCTGACGGTGGTAGCTGTTAAACCTTAAGATATAGAACAGTTAAATCTGGATGGCCTCAAAAAAGCATGCACCCTGCATGCTTTTTCTATTTCTGGCACTATTCATGCTAACCCACGGCCTTTATCTTGCGTCGTTCCAAATCTGAATAGAGATGATATTTTTTTATATCATTGATGGCAGTATATTTCGGATTTTTTTCAGCCTGCTCCTGCTCTTTCAGGAAATCATGCCGCAGCTGATAATATTCAGGCACATCTTCATAGCGAATCACCCGATAACCGGCCATATTCAGCAAGGCATCCTGAAAATGCGAATTCTGCGGACGCTTGAGTAGCAATGGATCATCCAGAGCCACTACGGCCATCACCTGATATTGCTGATCCAGAATCACAAAATCTGCAATCAGATTACGGTATTTATGCCGTGTACGGTTAAATTTGGTGGTCAAAAGCGAATCATAAGATACATGAGCCAATATCGTATATTCCGGCAAAACTTCTTTGAGCCGGGTCAAGGTCAATTGCTCGTTTAAATTAAAGATAGCTCGCTGTTTGAGAGCACTATCTTGGGGTTGAGGTCTGTCCCTTACACTCTTCCATGCCGCGAGTACGACACACAAGAGCAAGAAACTCCCAATCATAAGGTAGGTAGTCATGACTCTGTCCCTGCATTTTTATAATCATTCTTGTTTTATTGTTGTTCAATATATACCCCAGATTTTATGTTGAGCAGTCTTAAACACATACGAATGCAATAAACATACAACTGTTATCAAATCTAAAGGGGAAATATAATCCAGTACACAACTGCTCAGACCTCCTGTCCGGACAGGTGTAAATCACTGATTGTGAACTTTAAAGCACTTATACCAGACTGTACAATACTCATTCATCCCATTGTCAGACAATTCCGACAAAGTGTTATTTCTATAGCATTTTTTCTAGCGCCCGGACCAATATATAAAGGCGCTTTTCTTACAGTAAGTAATCAAAAACTCTATCATTGACCTATTGAATAAAAAAAGACACCGAAGTGTCTTTTTTATAGAGATGGTTTAAGTACGCGATTTTGACTTAGGTTTGGCTTTCGGTTTGGCAGTTCCGAAAGGTTTTTTGGAATCACCGGTTTCACGTGGTGGCAGACCAGTATGCTGGGTCAATAGCTGGCCTTTCTTTGGACGCGCGTTAGAATTCTGGTTGTGGTGACCATTCGAATTACTCCGTTTTTGTGAATCCCCTGCAACCGTCGAGTTTTTCTTGCGTGCTGACTGATATTGTCCTTCCGCATTTTGTGGCTGGTAGGCTGGAATCAGATGCTGTTTTGAATTCCCGATCAGGTCGGCCCGTCCCATTTCTTTCAGTGCATCACGCAGTAAAGGCCAGTTGTTTGGATCATGATAACGCAAGAAAGCTTTATGCAGGCGACGACGCTTTTCCCCTTTCACCACGTCAATATCTTCGGTATAACGAGCCACTTTTGCCAGTGGGTTTTTACCGGTGTAATACATCGTGGTGGCTGTGGCCATCGGTGATGGATAGAAGGTCTGTACCTGATCAGCACGGAATCCGTTCTTTTTCAACCAAATTGCCAGGTTCATCATGTCATAATCGGTTGTACCCGGATGCGCCGCGATGAAGTAAGGAATCAGATACTGCTCCTTACCTGCTTCTTTACTGAAGCGTTCAAACATCTGTTTAAAACGGTCATAGGTGCCGATGCCCGGTTTCATCATCTTGGATAATGGACCTTTCTCGGTATGCTCTGGTGCAATCTTCAGATACCCACCGACATGATGCGTGACCAGCTCTCTGACATATTCCGGATTCAGTACCGCAAGGTCATAACGCAGACCAGAACCGATCAGAATCTTTTTAATGCCCGGTAAGGCACGTGCTTTACGGTATAGCTGCGTTAATGGTGCATGGTCAGTATGCAGGTTTTGACATACGCCCGGGAATACACATGACGGCTTACGACAATTCTTCTCAATCTCAGGATCTTTACAGGCCAGACGGTACATGTTGGCGGTTGGGCCACCCAAGTCCGAAATAATGCCTGTGAAGCCCGGCGCAGTATCACGAATCTTTTCTACTTCACGCAAAATTGATTCTTCAGAACGGTTCTGAATAATACGACCTTCATGCTCGGTAATTGAACAGAAAGTACAGCCACCAAAACAGCCACGCATGATATTGACCGAAAACTTGATCATATCAAAAGCCGGGAAGCGTGCCTCTCCATAACATGGATGTGGCAGACGTGCATAAGGCAAATCAAACACATAATCCATTTCTTCAGTGGTCAGTGGAATCGGTGGTGGATTGATCCACACATCACGCTCACCATGTTTTTGTACCAGCGCACGCGCGTTCCCTGGATTGGTTTCCAAATGCAGAATACGGTTGGCATGTGCATACAGTACCGGATCATTCGCGACTTCTTCAAAAGAAGGTAAACGGACCACTGCTAATTCACGTGGCGGTAATTTGTGTTTAATCGCTTTAGATGCCGGTTGTAGCTGCACAATTTGCGTATCTGGATCAAGCTGATCCCCTTCACGCACGATTGGATTGGCTACCACTTCTTTCTGGAAGTTCTGATATTGAGTTAAGCTGTTGCCTTTTTCTTTTTCAACTTCACAGCCGTCAATATCCTCAGTCATTACATAAGGGTTAATGATCGGATCGACACGACCAATGGTATCGACATCATTCGATGCGATTTCTACAAATTGGGCTTTTGCCGCACGGTTATGTTTATTGATAATGAATGCAGTACCACGAACATCGGTAATCTGATGAATCTTTTCACCTTTGGCCAGACGGTGCATGATCTCAATAATCGAACGTTCACCATTACCATACATCAGCAAGTCTGCTTTAGAGTCCATCAAAATTGAACGACGGACTTTATCTGACCAGTAATCATAATGCGCGATACGACGCAGCGAACCTTCAATTCCACCTAACAATACTGGCACATCCGGGAAGGCTTCACGACAACGCTGACAATAGACGGTTGCAGCACGGTCCGGGCGTTTATTCGGCTGGTTATCAGGTGAATAGGCATCATCCGAACGGATTTTACGATCCGCCGTATAACGGTTGATCATCGAGTCCATATTACCGGCAGACACCCCCCAGGCAATATTTGGCTTGCCCAGTACACGGAAGGCTTCTACATTGGTCCAATCCGGCTGGGCAATAATACCGACGCGGAAACCTTGTGCTTCCAGTACCCGTCCAATAATCCCGGTCACAAATGACGGATGATCAATATACGCATCACCGCAGACAAAAATAAAGTCACAACTGTCCCAACCGAGTTGGTCCATTTCCTCGCGTGACATCGGCAAAAAAGGCGCGGGTTCAAAACATGACGCCCAATATTTGTCGTAATCAAACAACGCTTTAGGCGCGGTCTGAGCGGTATAAGCAGTAGACATGGCTAGCAATTCTCGGCTGGCAGATGGAAGATCAGAAAATAGATCAAAGATGAAAGCCGACTATTTTAGCATGAATTCATTTCGGGTTGCTTGATTATAATTTATACAAAAGGCGATCCTATTATATTTGCAGGAATAGGTCATCGCGATGAGCTTAAATCGGCTACTTGGTTGAATATTCTTTTAAACGAAGAGTCAGTCCTAGTCCGAGCAACAAAAACAAACCAACAAAAATACTCAAACCATTCCAGCCAAACTGCTCCCACACCCATCCACTAGAGCTGCCCAAAAAACTTGAACCCAGATAATAACAAAACAGATATAAAGATGAGCCGACGGCACGATATTGCAGGGAGAGAACCGAGACCCAGCTACTGGCTGTTGAATGTGCAGCAAAAAATGCAAAAGTAAAAATCAGCAGACCCATAAATACTGCCATCACGCTATTCCATAGCATCAGCGCCAGGCCGAGCAACATCACTATTATCATTCCCAGCAAAACCTGTAAACGACCAAATTTCCGACTCCAAGCAGATGCCCGCGGTGAACTGTAAATACCGGTCAGATAAGTGATGGATATCAATCCAATCCAGGCTTGAGACAGGTGAAATGGGCTTTCTAGCAAACGATAGCTGAGATAATTAAAGATAGAAACAAAGCAGCCCATCAAAATAAAACCCTGTAGAAACAAGATACTGAGTTTGGGATCACGCCAGCTATGCTGAAAAGCCGTTTTAAACCGGTGCAACTGTATCGGATACGCTTTGAAGTGACGGGAATTCGGCAACAGACCAAGGAAAATAAAAGCAATCAGCAGATTAAGCACACCAATGATCAAGGTGGCCGACTGCCATGAAATAAAATCTACCAGTACTCCGGCAATCAGGCGACCACTCATTCCGCCAATTGCAGTTCCAGAAATATAAAGGCCCATGGCAAAGCCAATATCTTTTTCAGCAATTTCTTCACCAATATAGGTCATTGCCACTGCTGCAACACCACTGACTGCCAGTCCAATCATGACACGTGTACTTAAAAATACCGGCCAGATCGGTAACACAGCACTAAGTAGCAGTAATAGCGAAACAGAAAATAACGACCAGACCATTACTGGTTTACGGCCAAAACGGTCTGAGATGAAGCCAGTGAATAATAGACCGATGGCCAGTGCAATGGTCGAAAATGACAGAGGAAAACTGCTCTGCGCAGGAGAAACCTGAAAATAGTCTGCCAGTATCGGCATCATCGGCTGGATCGCATATAAGGATGAAAATATAGCAAAACCAGCCAGAAATAAAGAAAATAAGACAGCTTTAAAGGTAGTTGAGCCATATTCGATATGGCTTGAAGATGAATTTAGGGACATATCCGCTCCGTCGATGAGTCCATTATACGTCATCCTAGCTGTAATCATGACGATGAAGATTGTTGATATTTTCCTTTTTATTTTTATTTCTTTTATTTTTATAAAAAAGAAATCCCCCTGCTTTTTAGCAGGGGGATTTTTGAATAATGAGCTGGCGATGACTTACTCTCACATGGGTAACCCCACACTACCATCAGCGCAAAGAGGTTTCACTTCTGAGTTCGGGAA